>JAYPSS010000056.1:0-1098 GCA_038133115.1 Flavobacteriaceae bacterium
TTAAATACTTTTGTTCGTTCTTAAATCTCTTCAAGCTCAAGTCAAAACTAGACGCTATTGGCGCAACAAAAACGGTGGTTATCGACTTTTCTCTTTGTGAATTTGTAGATCACAGTGCCATGCAAACCGTTGAGAACTATATCGCCTCTTTTGAGAAAAAAGGAGGGACCGTTTCGACTATTGGGCTCGATCTTCACGGCGCGAGTTCTTCTCACCCCTTTGCTGTTAGAAACTTAGCGACAGAAAATACGCTTGGTTCTATAGAAAAACTATTTAGCCGCAGACAAGAGAATCTGTCTAAAATGTCGAAAGAATACGGGTGGGAATACTGTGCTAAAAACCAACTCATCGACCCTTCTTTATATCAGTTTCTGTTTTTTGAAACCAAGCCCATTGTTCAGATTTACAATACCCTTATTGATCCTGTATCCAACGGAGTGGTACAAGACATCGTTTTCAATGAGGGTGAATTTATTGCGCGTGAATCGGCCAGAGTAACTGCGCTAACCATTAAGCTAGAAAAAAGCATACCATCCTTCGTGTTAGACAAAGAAGGTTTGTTAGACCGTTTAAATGCAATTGCAGGATTGGGGGATTTAACCGTCGAAGGTCACAACTATTTTAATCGAAAATTTCACCTGAGTGGATCTCAACCTGATAAAATCAGAAGTCTCTTTACTAAAGAACTTATTTTCTTAATCGAGAGCAGCCCTATATACCTTATCGAATCTAGCGGAAATGAACTGCTCATACTTAAAAAGGACCGGCTACTGAGCCCAACAGAGGTAAAGGCTTTGGTTTATTTCGGACGTGAACTTATAGAAACACTAGCATGCAACTCCATATCATCGAATCGGGAAATTTCAAACTAGACGGAGGGGCTATGTTTGGGGTTGTTCCCAAAAGCATTTGGCAAAGAACTAATCCAGCAGACAACAACAATCAAATCGATCTTGCTGCTCGTTGTTTGCTCGTTGAAACCAGTGACCAATTAATTTTGGTAGATACCGGAATGGGTGATAAACAAAGTGAAAGGTTCTTTTCCCACTACGGATTGTGGGGGGATCATAGTCTTGAAAAAAGTATTCTTGAAAAAGG
>JAYPSS010000056.1:1198-7833 GCA_038133115.1 Flavobacteriaceae bacterium
AAGAGAAATCTAATTTCTTGGAAGAAGCCTTGAAAAACGACTATCTTTTGCTTTTTGAACACGATGCTCACAACGAGCTTATTTCTCTTAAACAAACAGAGAAAGGAATTCGTTTAAATCAATCCTTTCGATTCGATGAATACTTTGAATAAAATGAAAAATACATTTTGGCGATACTTTTTTGTCTTAACATCATCAGTCCTCTGGGTTGGTTGTTCTTCTACTAAAATTTTTAAGGATGAAACCCCTATCAAGGTATCCTCAATAACTGAACGTAAAACCTTAAGCGATGCCGAAAAAAAACGGTGGTTTTTCTCAGACCCAGTCTTAGACACACTGCCTGGCATTTCCTTTGAAAAAACCAAGGAGGTTGTTGGTAATCGTAAAGCTTCTGAAGTAATTGTAGCTATTGTTGACTCCGGTGTAGCGATCAATCACCCTTTATTCGATAATAAGCTATGGGTAAACGAAGATGAAATCCCAGGCAACAACATCGACGACGATGCTAACGGCTTTGTGGACGATATTCATGGATATAATTTTCTAGGGGAGGGTTACTACGAACAAATGGAGTACGTTAGAATGATCGCAAAAGAAATTGGAGATGAGGAGCAGTTAAAAAGAGCGCGCATTATTCTAGAAAAAGAACTGCCTAAAGCAGAGGAAAACAAAAGGCAATACAAGCGAATCTTTGAATTGGCCAAAACCGCTGTTGACACTCTCTCTGTTCTATTAAACGACGATCAATTTAACTCCGAATCTCTTAGAAAATTTACGCCTGAATCAGCGTTTATTGCTCAACAAAAAGCTTTGGCTCTTCAATTTTTAAGTTATACCGATCGTGCAGATTTATTGATCAAAGACCTTTTTGAGGGGGTAACCTATTACACCGAACGTTCCGACTACAATCTCAATGTAAATTTTAACGGTAGAGCGGTTGTTGGAGACGACCCTTATGATATTGCTGATACGGGTTACGGTAATGGAAATGTCATCAACCGCGTAATGGAAGAATCACATGGAACACATGTGGCTGGAATTGTCTCTCAAATAGCCCCTTTTGCAAAGCTTATGATTTTAAGAACCGTACCAGCCGGCGATGAATATGATAAGGATGTTGCGCTAGCTATACGATACGCGGCAGATAATGGTGCGAAAATTATTAACTGTAGCTTTGGAAAATCCTTTTCTCCCCATCAAAAATGGGTGGAAGAGGCTATATCCTATGCTGAACGTAAAGGGGCGCTAATTGTGCATGCGGCCGGCAACGAGTCAGAAGATTTAGACGACCTGAAAAACACAAATTATCCTGACGATCAACCCAATTTTGATACAGAATTCGCTTCTAATTTTATATCTGTGGGGGCGCTCGCTCCTTATTTCAACCAAGGATTAATTGCCGATTTCTCAAATTATGGGAAAGAAAAAGTTGATGTGTTCGCGCCAGGAGAAGACATTTACTCTAGTATGCCTAACGATGTATTTGCTTTTCAAGGGGGTACTTCAATGGCTGCTCCTGTCGTTTCTGGAGTAGCCGCGTGGATCGCTGCCTATTTCCCAAAACACCAAGGCTCTGATCTTAAGAAAATTCTTATGGATAGTAGTGTTAGGCTACCTATTAACGTATTAACTCCAGACAATGAAGAAATCAATTCTTTTGCTAGATTCAGTAAGTCTGGCGGTATTGTAAATTTGTATAACGCCTTATTATTAGCTCAAAATAGATACTAGTATGAAAAACCTTTTTGCTCTTCTTTTCTGTGTTACATTTTTCGCCTCTATGGCTCAAAAACAACCGGGATATTGGCAACAAGAAATAAGCTACCAAATGAATGTAGATGTTAATGTAGAAGATTACACCTACACGGGAACCTCAAAAGTTGTTTATACCAATAATTCTCCTGAAACCTTAGATCGTGTGTTTTTTCACTTGTATTTCAATGCATTTCAGCCGGGAAGTGATATGGATCATCGTTTACAATCGATAGCAGATCCAGATTCTAGAATGGTCGATGAAAATAAGTTTAGTCGTATCGCCCAACTTTCTGATGATGAGAAAGGCTTTCTACACGTTTCAAATATGACTCAAAATGGCGGTGTAGCGCTTGAAATAGAGGAGGAAGAAACCATTTTAGTAGTTAACCTGAATGATCCATTAAAACCAGGAGAGCAAACCGTGCTTGAATTCGACTTTCAAGGCCAAGTTCCTTTACAGATTCGTCGATCAGGAAGAAATAGTAAGGAGGGAGTTGCATTATCGATGAGTCAGTGGTATCCGAAAATGGTAGAATATGACTTTGAAGGGTGGCACGCTTATCCGTATATCGCTAGAGAATTTCACGGTGTATGGGGTGATTTTGATGTAACCCTACATATCGATAAATCTTACACTGTAGCGGCAAGTGGATACCTTCAAAATCCCGACAAAATAGGTCATGGCTACAGTGAGGTTGATCCTAAAATAAAGCGTAAACAACAAAAGCTGTCTTGGCATTTCATAGCTCCCAATGTTCACGACTTTATGTGGGCTGCTGACCCTGATTATGTCCACGATCAACTCGTCACAGAAGATGGTATAACTCTACACTTCTTCTATAAAAACAAAGAAGAGCTAACTGAGAACTGGAAGGCATTACAGCCGAAAACCGCTGATGCAATGAAGTACTTTAATACGCACATAGGCCTTTATCCTTACAAACAATACAGTGTTATTCAAGGAGGTGATGGCGGTATGGAATATGCTATGGGGACATTAATTACTGGTGAAAGAAGTTTTTCTAGTCTGGTAGGAGTAATGGTTCATGAATTAGCTCATTCTTGGTTTCAACATGTGCTAGCTACCAATGAAGGAAAACACGCTTGGATGGATGAAGGATTCACTTCTTATATATCAAGCTGGTGTATGAATGAAATTATGGATCGTAAAAACGAACAACCTTACTTATCAAGTTACAGGGGTTACTATAGTTTAGTGAAATCAGGAAATGAGCAACCTTTAACTACGCATTCAGATCGATATAACTTCAATTATACCTACAGTATTGGTGCGTATTCTAAAGGTTCTGTTTTTCTTTCGCAACTAGGTTACCTTATTGGAGAAGAAGCACTAGCTCAAACATTAAAGAACTATTATTCAGACTTTAAATTTACCCACCCCACCCCAACAGACATCATTAGAACAGCTGAAAAAATAAGTGGTATGCATTTAGGTTGGTACCTTCAAGATTGGACTCAAACCACAAATACCATTGATTATGCGGTAGAGGAAGTTTCTAATAGTAATCAAAATACTGTAGTTACCTTAAAAAGAATTGGTTTAATGCCAATGCCTTTAGATGTTGTCGTAACTCTAAAAAATGGTGATCAACGAAATTATTATATACCTCTGACTGAAATGCGTGGTGTAAAAAAATTAGACCAGGTTACTATTTTAAAAGATTGGAGTTGGGCTAAACCTTCTTATTCTTTCACCTTAGAAGGTCTTGAAATAGATAAAATAGAAATCGACCCAACAGGTCGTATGGCCGATATTGATAAGGAAAATAATGTCTACCAAGCTCCCTAAACAAGTAAGATTAAAATCTGAAAAACAAATTACCCTCTTGTTTAAAGAGGGTAAAAGTTTTACGACTTATCCGTTGCTTTTTCATTATATCATCGATGATCGCTTGGGTTCTAAAGTTTTATTTTCTGCACCTAAACGGTTGTTTAAAAAAGCAGTTGACAGAAATCGTGCAAAACGAATTCTAAGGGAGGGATTTAGAAAACATGAACGAATTAAAGAATATCCTATTCACCTGGCTATTAGTTTTTTAGCTACTTCTGATTTAGAACAATCGGATAAAATTACAGCAGCCTTAAATAAAGGATTAAGTCAGTTTGATTCTCATTTTGAAGTGAGGTAAATTGTCTTCAAAGTATCGTTCTCCTTCAGCTACAAACCCAAAATCTCCATAGAATTTCAAAAGGTATTCTTGTGCAGAGATAACAACATCTTTATTAGGATATAGTAATTTACAATACTTTATTGCTTCATTCATTAGATTAATTCCAAACCCCTCTTTTCTAACTGATTTTGAGGTAAGCACCCTACCTATATGACAAGATTCTTTTGATTCATAAAGGCGTGCATAAGAAACGATTTGGCCTTCTTTTTTGTCATAAAGATGGTAGGCACTGTAATCTTTACCATCAGGGTCTAAATAATTACAGTCTTGTTCAATAACAAATACTTCTGCCCTAAGTTTTAATATTTCATAGAGTTCGGTACTATTTAATTCTTTAAAAGATTTTAATTCCATCTCTAAATCTTTTCTACTCTATTTTGATGTCTACCACCCTCAAAAGGAGTTGTTAAAAATGTATTTACCATTTCAATCGCCACTTCCTCTGAAACAAAACGAGCTGGAATTGCCAATATATTAGCATTATTATGGCTTCTGGCTAGAGCTGCTAATTCACTATTCCAACATAAAGCAGATCTAACTTTAGAGTATTTGTTGACTACCATATTTACACCATTACCACTACCACAAATAACTATAGCTAAATCAACTTTATTTTCTTGTATTGACTTGCCTACCGGATGAGCAAAGTCCGGATAATCGACTGATTCGTTTTGATCAGTGCCATAATTAACAACCTCTATATTTTGATCTTTAAGTAGGTTTACTATTTTTTTCTTAAGATCAGATCCAGCATGATCATTTCCAATAGCTAGTTTCATGTTAAGAACAAAGTTTTGATTGTTAATAGGTAGTTAATATATCTTAACAACTATCATTATGATTATTAAAACAATAAATGTAATGCGATATTTTGAGCTAGTAAACAAGACTTATTTATTCTCTTTTTTCTACTAATTATCAATATAGAGATTAGAGTTATTAACGTTAAAACGTTATATAAAGAATTAAAAAAGAATTGTTAATTACATATTTAAAAGAGTTAAAAACTACTCTAAATAATTGATTTTCAAAATATTTATTTCAACTCCTTGGTTTAAAACTTCTGATAACTCATAAAATCAATTTTTTAGTCAAATAATTATTGTAGCTACTAACAAACAATAATAAACCCTATATCTTCGAAAAGAATTAAATAAAAAAAGAAGGCTTATTAACTATATGTCTAAAAAAAAGAAAAAAAGAAAAAGTAAGGGAACAGGATTGACGAAGATGTTGTTTGAATTTTTAGAACGTCATCCTGATAAAGCTTACAATTTTAAACAGATTGCAGCTGCTTTAGGTTTAAGAGACACATATACCCGAAATGAATTACTTAAGCTAGTAAAAAAATTGGTAAGTGAAAAACGTATTAAAGAGCCGGTAACTGGACATTATCAATTACTTGATGATCAATCTGAAGTTTATGAAGGGATTATCGATCTGAATAGTTCAGGAAATGGATACATTATTTCAGACCAGTTAGAAGATGATTTATTTGTTCATTATTCTAACCTTAAAGGAGCCTTTCATAAAGACAAAGTATTATTTAAAGAAAATAAACAATTTAAGAAAGGAACTAAAGCTGAGGCTGTTGTAACCAAAATTATAGAACGCAATCAAAGCACTTTTGTGGGTATTGTTGAAAAGAGCACTAAGTTTTTGTTTGTTAGGCCTTTATCTTCTAAGATACACACCGACTTTTTCGTTAAAGAAAGCCTGGTCAAAAAAGTTGAGAACGATGATAAGGTTATCGTAGAGATCGTTAACTGGGGAAATTCTAATAAAGCTCCTGAAGTTAGGATTATCGAAAATATTGGTAAAACTGGGGTTCATCAGACTGAAATTCATGCCATCCTTGCTGAATATGGTCTTCCTTTATTTTTCCAACCAGAAGTACAACAATATGCAGATAATATAGATACCTCGATTAAAGAGGAAGAAATAAGTAAGAGAAGAGATTTTAGAGATGTTATCACTTTTACTATAGACCCTACGGATGCTAAAGATTTCGACGATGCGTTATCCTTTAAAGTATTACAGAACGGTAATTTTGAAATTGGAGTCCACATCGCAGATGTTTCTCATTATTTAAAAGAAGGTTCTATTCTCGACGATGAAGCTTTTGACCGAGCAACTTCTGTGTATTTGGTAGATAGGGTTGTTCCTATGCTTCCAGAAATTTTATCGAATAAAGCGTGCTCTCTAAGACCTAATGAAGAAAAATATACTTTCTCTGCTGTTTTTGAGATTACACCTAAAGCTAAAGTGGTTAATGAGTGGTTTGGTAGAACGGTTATTAATTCTAACGAACGTTTTGCATATCACGAAGTGGAGTATATAATTGATACTGGTGATTTAATAATACCAGAAGAAATTTCTATTCGACCTTCAGGTAGTTATACTGTTGATAAAGAAATACTTAATGCAATTCAAACACTCAATGAGTTAGCAATTATATTTCGATCACAGCGTATGAATTCAGGTGCTATATCTTTTGATAAAGAGGAGGTTAAATTTCATTTGAATGAAAATAATGAACCGGTCGGAGTGTTTTTTAAACAAAGTAAACAAGCGAATAAACTGATCGAAGAATTCATGCTTTTAGCGAATAGAAGTGTTGCTGCATTTATTGGTAAACAAAAGAAGACCTTTGTATATCGTATTCACGACGAACCTGATTTTGATAAA
>JAYPSS010000057.1:0-7819 GCA_038133115.1 Flavobacteriaceae bacterium
TACTGAATTTGGAAGAAGAATAAAACCACACGGGAGAGAATGGAAGAGTGTTTTTAAACACTTGATGTTGCCTTTCTTAAACCCTGAAATTTTTCCCGCTGAGTTGCTGCCTGTGCTTGCAAGACATTTTAAAAATCCGAAGGCTTCAAGCAGTTCAGATGCATTTCTTGATCGTGCGTTAGCGCAATATGACCGTACTGATGATGCCTTTTTATTTGTTGCTGATTTGGCTGAAGGGAATCATTTTTATTTCGGGAACTCGCGTATATTTGAACGAGGATCTGTACGACGCAAACGTATTGAATGCGTGGAAGTTAAGACCGGAAAACGCTATTTATTTCAACCTAATGCTAGAGTGCTAGCGACCGAAAAAAAATGAACAACACTCCTGATCTTAAACAGTCTGCTAAGGGACTGTTTGAAATTTTAAGAAGTTTTTTAAGTGAGCTTCTTAACATCCGTACCAATACGGACATGCAAGCGACTAAAGATTCGATTATTGCAGATATCCCATTTAAAGGGCATACCTCATGGATTTTAATCTGCTCCATCTTTATTGCTTCTATTGGATTAAATGCAAACTCTACTGCGGTAGTTATTGGTGCCATGTTAATCTCACCACTTATGGGGCCTATTTTGGGTTTAGGATTTTCACTGGCAACAAATGATATTGATCTGCTTAATCGCTCCTTAAAGAATTTTATGGTGATGGTTGGCTTGTCTGTGGTTACGGCATTTTTATTCTTTTGGATTTTTCCTCTTCGAGATGAATCTTCTGAGCTGCTAGCTCGCGTTAAACCAGACATTCGAGATGTGCTTATTGCCTTTTTTGGAGGGACAGCATTGGTGGTAGCTAGAGCAAGAAAGGGAACGATGGCGAGTGTCATCTTCGGGGTGGCTATTGCTACGGCACTTATGCCTCCACTTTGTACGGTTGGTTTTGGACTGGCTATTGGTAATGCTAGCTATGCATTAGGAGCTTTGTATCTCTTTTTGATCAATACCATTTTTATTGCCATAGCAACTTTTTTAGTGATCAAGTACTTGGGCTTTCCTATGGAACGCTATGCGAATTCGGCTAGAAGAAGAACCATCGCTAGAATCGCCTCTATTTCGGGAATTGTAGTAATGATCCCAGCTACTTATACTTTCTACGGGGTATTACAAGAATCCTTGTTTAGACGAGATGCTCAGGCTTTTCTAAGAGAAACCGTAGAGAGTTATCCTTTCGAAAATGGGGGAGTGTATCGCAAAGAATTTGCAACCCTTGACTATAATAAAGGGGACAATTCTGAAATTAGTGTGATGCTATTGGGTGCAGCCACTGTTCCTGAAGAAGTAATTACTACTTGGCGAATACGTCTTCAATCGTTCGATCGACTGAAGGAAACAGCATTTGAAGTGATTCAATCATCAGATGCAGACGATCCGAATTCAATGCAATATGTGCTTGAACTTTACGAGAATAAGAAGAGTGAACTATCTTCAAAAGAAGATCAAATCAAGCTCTTAGAAAATGAAATTATTCGTCTAAAAGAGTCTATGAATTTTGCGATTCCATTTACTGCGGTAAGTACGGAGTTAGTAGCTGCATTTCCTGAAGTCAATAAGGTAGGTTATTCAGCTAGAGTTCAAACCGACTTCAGCACTCAGGATACGTTACCCGTTTTTGAAATAGATTATCATTCGGCACTTAAAGCAACGAAGAAGGCAGAATTAAACCCTAGAATTGAGAATTGGTTAAAGGTGCGTTTACAATTAGATACGCTACTGATTAGATCTAACTAACCATTCTTCTTGTCTATGTATACCGAGCGAACATTTTTAAAGAGTTCTGAGGCATAGACAAAATCACCTACAGCCTGGTTGTCGGTAATGAAGATTTCTTCTTTGCTACCTTCCCATGCTAATTCTCCTTCTTTTAAGAAGACGATCTTCTCTCCAATTTCCATCACTGAGTTCATATCATGGGTGTTGATCAGGGTTGTGATGTCGTATTCTTGAGTGATTTCTTGAATCAAATTATCGATTAGAATAGCTGTTTTAGGATCGAGACCTGAGTTGGGTTCATCGCAAAACAAGTATTTGGGGTTAAGGACGATTGCTCGGGCAATAGCAACTCTCTTCATCATACCCCCTGAAATTTCTGAAGGATACTTATGATGTGCATCAATGAGATTGACGCGTTGTAACACAGAATCAATGCGATCTTTTTTCTCTCCTTTAGAAAGTTTGGTAAACATTTCTAACGGGAACCCTACATTTTCTTCGACGGTCATGGAATCGAAAAGCGCACTTCCTTGAAACACCATTCCCATGGCTTTCCTTAATTCCCGTTGTTCGTCTCTTTCAAGTTCTAGTAGGCATACGCCATCGTAGGCGATTTTGCCTTGCTCTGGAGTGATTAGTCCGATAAGGGATTTTAGAAATACGGTTTTTCCCGATCCGCTTTGGCCGATGATTAGATTAGTTTTTCCGCGCTCAAAAGAGGTGGTAATGTTTTTTAATACCGCTTTTCCTTCAAATGATTTATGTAGACCTTGAACTTCAATCATTATCCGAGTAGTAATTGAGTGAGTACATAATTAAGTATGATCAGAACTACGCTGGTCCAAATGAACGAGGTTGTCGCAGCTTTACCGACTTCCAAGGCACCGCCTTTCAAATAGTATCCGTGATAAGCGGGGAGTGTTGCGATCACTACGGCGAACACCAAACTTTTTATAAATGCATAAACGACATGAAACACTACAAAGTCTTCTTGTATTCCGGCGATGAATTCGGAAGTAGGTGCGTATCCCCCAAAAACCGCTGCAGACCAGCCCCCGAATATCCCTACGTACATCGAAATGGCAATGGCAAAGGGGTAAAATAACATGGCGATTAGCTTTGGAAAGATCAAGTAGTTCACAGAATTCACTCCCATAACTTCTAATGCATCAATCTGCTCAGTAACTCTCATAGATCCTATAGAAGAGGTAATGTAGGAGCCCACCTTTCCGACCATAATGATAGAAGTAAAGGTTGGTGCGAATTCTAGAATTACCGATTGTCTAGTAGCAAATCCAATCAGACTTTTTGGTAAAAATGGGCTAGTTAGGTTTAGTGCCGTTTGAATGGTAACTACTCCGCCAATGAAAAAAGAAATAAATATGATAATACCTAAGGAGCTAAAAATGAGCTCATCAATTTCTTTTAGGATCAGTTTTTTCATCACCCCCCACTTGGTAGGTTTTTTAAACATCTCCAATAACATGAGGCCATAACGGCCAATGTTAACTAGGTAAGTCATATTTCAAAATTACGCTTTTTGAAAGCATTTAACATTGATTTATCCTTTGAACTAATCGCTTGTATTACTTTTGCCAAGTAAAATTTATCGAATGAAAAAAGTCGCTTTATTTCTTTTATTACTTGTAACAGCTCTAGGTGTTTATTCTCAACAAGATCAGCCTTATCAGCAACCTAAATTAGTTGTGGGTATCGTCATTGATCAAATGAGATATGATTATTTGACCCGTTTTTGGAATGACTTTGGAGATGGGGGCTTTAAACGACTCATCAATGAGGGTTTTCTTTCAAAAAATCATCATTATAATTACATCCCTACGGTTACCGCTCCAGGACACACATCAATTTACACTGGAACAACCCCTGCAGTACATGGTATACTTGGCAATAATTGGTATGATAAATTTACTAAACAGCGTGTTTATTGCGCTGATGATACCGATTACCCTGATTTTGGAACTGAGGGTACAGGAGGAAAAGCTCCGACAAGGTTACTAACAACAACCATAACAGATCAACTCCGCCTGCATTATCAGTTCAATTCTAAGGTGATAGGTGTTGCCATTAAGGATAGGGGAGCCATTTTTCCTGTTGGACATACGGCTAATGCCGCCTACTGGTTTGAGGGAGGTTCTACCGGTAACTGGATCACCTCTTCTTACTATGTAGATCGAATGCCTGATTGGGTTAATGAATTTAATGCTAGTTCAAAAGTTGAAGCTTATAAGAAGACATGGAACACTTTGAATCCGATTGATGAATATGAAGAAAGTGGTTCGGATAGTAACAACTACGAAGAGCTGTTTGTTGGAGAAAAGGATTCAGGCTTTCCGCATAAGATAGGCAAATACTTTACAGAGAACGATGAATTTGACGTAATATCAGAAACTCCCTTTGGTAATTCTATTACTACTGATTTTTCAATTGAGGCAATCATTCAAGAACAACTGGGAATTGATGAGATTCCTGATTTTATATCAATCAGCTATTCATCTACAGACAAAATTGGACATAGATATGGGGTTAATTCTATTGAGGTTCAAGATACTTACCTTCGATTAGATTTAGAATTAGAAAGGCTACTGAACTTTTTAGATAAAAACATTGGCTACGGAGAATACACTATATTCTTAACGGCAGATCATGCTGCAATGCATGTCCCTTCATTTTTAAAGGATTCTAAAATACCTGCAGGACACATTGAAGGTAGTGTGATAGCACAAGAACTATTTAAAGAATTGGAGAGTCGATTTGGTATGAATATTATCGAGGCGATTAACTACAACGAAATTTATCTGGATAGAGAAGCTCTGCGTGAGTTGGAAAAGAAAGGAATGACATCTTCTCAAGTACGTCAGGGGGTAGCAGAGATTATATATGATATTGATAATATCGAAAAAGTTTACACTTCTGATCAGCTAAGAAATATGGGCGCTTCTGACGGTTTTGATAGAATGGTATTCAAAGGATATAACCCAAAGAGATCTGGAGATATCTTCTTTATTCAAAGTCCTGGGTTTGTCGATGATGACCCTAAGGGTTCTTCACATAGTTCTGCCATGATCTATGACACCCATGTACCATTAATATTCTATGGACAGGGAATTAAAAATGGGTTCACATCAAAAAGGACCGAGGTGACAGATATCGCTCCTACTTTAGCCGTACTGTTAGGAATTGGTATGCCAAATGGAACCACAGGTACGCCTATCGAAGACCTGCTAGAAAATTAAGTTTACGAGTCATTTTGCGATAGCGCACCCTGCAAATCGATTTAGCGCTTGTATCACTAACCAGTCTTTGATCGTTACTTCTAGATTTAAAATAGCCTTGTAGAAGGGCTATAATTATGCGTAGGCTTTTCTTTTTAAAAGCCAGTTTTAGCGCGCTTAAAAGGCTGATGGTAAGATCGTAACCTAAGAGATGATAGCTTGCTCCTCTACGTTTGAAATAATCCAGATTTGTATAGTCTTTACTGGTAGGTCTTAGGTGTTTTACCTTCAGGTCAGCATCGGTCTGAAGCTCAAATCCATTGGACTCCGCAAGTAAAGTATCTATACTGTCCCAACCTAAGGCAGGGATGAGGCCATCAATCGCATTAAAGCACTCCTTACGGTACAATTTTATGGGTCCACGAATATGGTTTTTATCGGCTACCGCCTCATATACCCAACGATCCTGTTGCCTAATATAAAGGTGTCCTGAAAACATACCAAGGTTGGGATGATGACGGAAGGCTTTAATCGCCTTTTCGAAATAATGAGATGGCAGAACAACATCGGCATCGAATTTTCCGATGATGTCGAAATCCTTCACCGCTTCTAAACCGTGATAAAATGCCTGGATATGCTTTGCTCCCGGTATTCGACCCGGGTCACTTTGCTTTCTATGGTACTGGATAAATGAGTGAGTAGCCGCTAATTCTTTTGCCATATCTGCCCCATTGTCGGTACTCGAATCATCGACTAATACTAGGAGATCAGGCCTGCGCGTTTGAACCGTAAAGCTATTTATGCACTCGGCAAGATAGTTTTCTTCGTTATAAAATGGGATTATAACGACGAGTTTCATGGCTTCATTAGTATCGATAAACGATGCAGTTTAAGTTCATTCCCGCCCCTACACTTGCGAATAGAATAACATCACCTTTATTCAGCTCGTGTTCAGGCATTTGTTTTCTGCGAACCATATCGAAAAGAACGGGTACCGTAGCAACCGAGTTATTACCCACTTCTTTAATATTCATTGGCATCACCCCATCGGGAGCATCAGCTTTGAACTTTCGGTAAAGTCTTTTAACCATCGCCTCATCCATTTTTTCATTGGCTTGATGTAAAAACACTTTCTTTACCTCGGATATCGATACTCCTGCCTCTTCTATGGCTTCAGCCATAGCGCTAGGAACATGTACTACGGCTAGCTCGTAGACTTTGCGTCCGAGCATTTTAATGTAACGAGTATGATCCTTATCGGATGCTTTGTTTCCTTTTCCGAAATAGAGATAGTAGGCCTCATCGTTGGCTAGTGTGGTAGTGACATTAGCAAGAATATTGCCTCCATCATTCGTTGCACTTACTATAGTAGCTCCGGCACCATCGGCAAAAATCATACTATCCCGGTCGTTTATATCTACCACTCTAGAGAGTGCTTCGGCTCCAATAACCAAGCAATTCTTTGCCATTCCACTTTTGATAAATGCCTTGGCTTGAATAACTCCTTCTACCCATCCAGGGCAACCAAAGATCATATCGTAAGCAACGCACTTTGGATTCTGTATGCCTAATTTATTTTTAACTCTAGAAGCTAAGCTAGGTAATAGATCGGTTTGAATTTCTCCATGACGAACATCGCCGAAGTTGTGAGCAAAGATGATGTAATCAATTTCTTCAGCAGATATTTTTGCATTTTCGATCGCTTTTTGTGCCGCGAAAAAGCCCATGTCTGAAGTGTTTAGGTGCGGCTCTAGGTAGCGTCTACTTTCAATCCCTGTTATGGCTTGAAATTTTTCAATGATTTCCTTGTTATCTGCCTCAAAGGCCTTTCCGTTTTCATCGATGAATTCGCTTTTTTCGAATTGGCTATTCGACTGGATGATTTCGGGAAGGTAATGCCCCGTACCTATAAAACTTATATTCATGAAGTCTGTTTATAGCGGACTAAGTTAAAAAAAAAGGGACGTCTAGTGTGAAATCTAGTTCGTCCCTTTATTTGAGGGTTAAATTCTATTAACTCTGGTAGGCTTCTATGGGGGCGCAACTACAAATTAGGTTACGATCTCCAAAGGCCTCATCGGCTCTTCGAACTGAAGGCCAGAATTTACTTTCTTCTACAAAGGGTAGCGGATAAGCAGCCTGTCTTCTAGAATAAGGAAATTCCCATTTGTCTGTGGTAAGCATAGCCAGAGTGTGTGGTGCATTTTTCAAGAGATTCACAGGATCATCTGCATCACAGTGATCGATTTCATCCTTAATAGCGAGCATCGCCTCACAGAATCTATCGATTTCTTCTAGCCCTTCACTTTCTGTAGGCTCAATCATCATTGTACCGGCTACGGGGAATGAGACGGTAGGAGCATGGAAGCCGTAGTCCATTAGTCGTTTTGCGATATCTGTTACTTCGATTCCTTTTTCTTTGAAAGGTCTACAGTCGATAATTAATTCGTGAGCGGCTCTGCCTTTTTCTCCTGTATAAAGCACCGGATAACTATCTTCTAAACGTGCCTTGATGTAATTCGCATTGAGTATTGCGTACCTGGTAGAGTCAGTAAGACCTTCACTTCCTAACATTCGGATATAAGCGTATGAAATAAGGCAGGCTAATGCGCTACCAAATGGGGCTGCAGAAATAGCAGTAATGGCTTCAGAGCCACCTGTTGGTATAATCGGATTACCTGGCAGATATGGAGCCAGTTGTGGCGCCACACAAATAGGGCCTACGCCGGGACCTCCACCACCGTGCGGTATTGCGAAAGTCTTGTGCAAATTAAGGTGACAAACATCTGCGCCAATGGTAGCTGGGTTCGTTAACC
>JAYPSS010000058.1:0-7784 GCA_038133115.1 Flavobacteriaceae bacterium
CTATTAACTCGTTATCCATGGTAATAGAGTCAATGATAATCGGCTGAAAAGTGCCTGTAATCACGAGTTCTAAATCGGTTATAACACGAAGGGCAGAGTCGATACGAACTAATTTGGGATCTAAATGCAAAGAGTCTTTAAGTGCGTATTCCAACGCAGAAAAGGACACTTCTATACGACCTCTGTTAATCAACATTCCATTCGCTTTAGAAACCACGGGAGCCAGTCGTTTCACGGTCTCAATGAGTGTCGAGTCTTCTTCAATGATCAATTGCCTTAAGGCTTGATCTTGTTTTTCTAAAACACGCATACTCTCGATTTGATCCCCTATACTGATGATGTTACTAACTGATTGGCTTGTAAAATTGCTCAATCGTTTCATCAAAGCAGAATTGGTTGTCTTTAGATTTTCAATCTCAAAGAGGTAGGTTTGATTTAAGGTTTCTTCTGCTACTAGTGATTTTTTTAATCGGCTAATCTCATCTTCCTTTCTTCCTACTAACTCATTAAGAGCCTTCAAGTCTTCTATCAAATCGGTTTTCTTTTGAGCCACCACCATGCCGCTGACTCCCGATAGAAGTAAGAAAAATACTAGGGTTAATCTCATGTTATTGGTTTAGATAATCAATACTCATTTGAGTAAGCACTTTTACTCCATGGATTAATCCGTCCTCATCGATGAAAAAATCAGGAGTGTGGTGTGGGAAGGGGGCTTCATTGCCCGGTGTCATACCTCCTAAAAAGAAATAAAATCCAGGCACTTCTCTAGAGAAATAAGAAAAATCCTCGGCTCCAGTAGTTGCCTTGGTAAGTAATACATTTTCTTTACCTAGCGTCTTTTCCATGGATGGTAACATTTGTGCTACGAGTTCAGGATCATTGAAGGTGATGTCGGTTGACTCTGAAATCGAAACCTCTGCGGTTCCTCCGTAGGCTTCGGCGATTGAAGGAATCATTTCATACATTCTTTTTTCAATATGGTCTCTCATATCATAGTCTAAAGTGCGTATGGTTCCAATAAGTTCTGCCGATTCAGGAATAATATTAAATCGTACGCCACTTTTAATTTTACCGACCGATATGACCGCCGCTTCTTTGAGTAGGTTGGATTCACGACTGATGATCGATTGAATGCCGTCAATGATTTTAGAGGAGATGTAAACAGGATCAACACCTGACCAAGGTTGAGAGCCGTGCGTCTGTTTTCCATTAACGGTAATAACAAATCGTTGAGCAGAGGCCATGATGCCCCCGGTTTTGTAACGAACTTGACCAACAGGTGTCGCTGAATTAATGTGTAACCCGAAAATAGCATCCACATCTGGGTTTTTAAGAACACCTTCTTCAACCATTAACAATGCTCCACCTTTCTCTCCTGGGGGTGGTCCCTCTTCAGCCGGCTGAAAAATAAACTTAATGGTACCTGCAACTTGGTCCTTATTCTTAGCAAGTACTTCTGCTACACCCATTAAGATGGCAGTGTGTGTGTCATGGCCACAGGCATGCATGACTCCGGTGGTTTCGCCTAAAAATTCGGTTACCACCTCTGACTTGAAGGGAAGATCATTTCTTTCGGTAACGGGCAGTGCATCGATATCTGCTCTCAAACCTAAAACTTTTCCTGGTTTACCGCCTTCTAAAATTCCTATGACACCTGTAATTCCAACTCCAGTTTGAACCTCTAATCCTAATTTACGCAGATGCTTCTCTATGTAGGCAGCGGTTTTGAATTCGCGATTCCCGAGCTCTGGATTTTCATGAAAGTGTCTTCTCCATTCAATGACTTTTTCATTGATATCAGCGTAGGTTTTTTCGCTTACGGATTGGGCTTGTATTGTAGAAAATACAAGTGCAAAAGCCACAAAAAGGGATTTAGATATTGATTTCATTCTTTGGTTTTAAAAGATGTTACTAAATATATGAACTTAGATTCTCTGACCCATAAAGAAATCAATAAATTCGAAGTTTAAAGTTGGACCATGTCGTATTTAGAGGAACTTAATGATGCGCAGCGCAGTGCCGTTTTACACAAAGATGGGCCTTCTATGGTTATTGCTGGTGCGGGCTCAGGAAAAACTCGTGTACTCACTTATCGAATCGCTCACCTGATTCACGGCGGAGTCGATCCGTTCCATATTCTTGCGCTAACCTTTACCAATAAGGCCGCAAGAGAGATGAAAACAAGAATTTCTAAAATTGTAGGTGATAACCAGGCGAAGAATCTTTGGATGGGTACCTTTCACTCGGTCTTTGCAAAATTATTGCGATTCGAAGGTCATCATCTCGGATTTCCTTCCAATTTTACGATTTACGACACTCAAGATTCTCAAAGACTTATTAGTTCCATTATCAAAGAAATGGGGCTTGACAAAGACATTTATAAATACAAGCAAATCCAGCAACGTATATCTGCCTTTAAAAACAGTTTAATTACCGTCAAGGCTTATTACAATAATCCTGAATTACAAGAGGCGGATGCTATCGCTCGCAAGCCTCGCATGGGAGAAATCTATAACGAGTATGTCAATCGCTTATTCAAGGCAGGAGCGATGGATTTTGATGATTTACTGCTTCGGACGAATGAACTTCTCAATCGTTTCCCAGAAGTATTGATTAGGTATCAAGAGCGATTTAAGTATATACTTGTGGATGAGTATCAGGATACCAATCACTCCCAATATTTGATCGTGAAGGCCTTATCTGATCGATATCAAAATATTTGTGTTGTAGGAGACGACGCACAAAGTATCTATTCCTTTAGAGGAGCGAATATCAGTAACATACTCAATTTTCAACGCGATTACGACCAAGTAGCAGTTTATCGATTAGAGCAGAACTATCGATCAACGAACACGATTGTTCGAGCGGCGAACTCTGTGATTTCTAAAAATAAAGATCAAATTGAGAAGCAGGTCTGGACAGACAACCCAGATGGAGATAAAATAATTGTTCATCGAAGCGCTACTGATGCAGATGAAGGAAGATATGTTGCCAGTACCTTATTCGAATGGAAACTCAATAACCAATTGAAAAACGGGGACTTCGCGATTCTGTACCGAACCAACTCTCAATCAAGAGCCATAGAGGATGCGCTTCGAAAGCGTGATATTCCCTACAGAATTTATGGTGGACTTTCCTTTTATCAGCGAAAAGAGATTAAAGACGTTCTGGCCTATTTACGTCTAGTAATCAACCCCAAAGATGAGGAAGCACTAATGCGGGTAATTAATTATCCGACCCGTGGTATCGGACAAACGACTATTGATAAGCTAGTCGTTGCTGCGAAGGAAACGGGAATGAGTGTATTCGAACTACTTTCTCCTGAAAACCGCTCTTCAATTAAAATAAATGCGAGTACCTCAAACCGTCTAGAAGACTTCGCCACGATGATAAGAAGTTTTCAGATTTTGGCTGAGAGTGCGGATGCTTTTGCCCTTACCGAGTATGTAATTAAAAAGTCGGGCTTAGTTCTTGAGATGAAAAAAGACGGAACTCCTGAAGGTATTGCTCGACTTGAGAACATGGAAGAACTTCTCAATGGTATTCAAGATTTCGTAGAAGGTCAGCGAGAGATTGATGAAGCTACGGGTTCAATTGCTGAATTTTTAGAGGATGTAGCTTTAGCCACAGATTTCGATAAAGAGGTGGGAGATGATGATCGAGTAGCACTGATGACGATACACCTCGCCAAAGGTTTAGAGTTCCCTTACGTTTTTATAGTAGGAATGGAAGAGGATTTGTTTCCTTCAGCGATGAGCATGAATACACGAGCTGAACTCGAAGAGGAGCGAAGACTTTTCTATGTGGCTCTTACTCGTGCTGAAAAACAAGCTGTACTGACCTATACCATTAATAGATACCGATGGGGTAAACTCATTGATGCTGAGCCAAGCCGATTTATTGAAGAAATTGATGAGCAATATTTAGATAATCAGATCGTTGATTTTAGAAGAAATTTCAGCCCTTACCTTGATACGAGTTTATTTGGAGAGGTAGATCATTCAAAATTGCGAACAGTAAAACCTAAAGCAGGAGCGCCTCCATCGATTGGCAGACCTACCGAAAAACAACTTCAAAAACTCAGAAAAATAAAACCAGCTGCTGTACAACCGGCCGCAGAGTCTGCAACGCTTTACGCCGATTTAAGTGTTGGGGTAAAAGTGAATCATGAGCGATTTGGGTCAGGTGTAGTCCAAAGTATCGAAGGGATCGGGGTAAATAAAAAGGCAGAGATTCTATTTGAATCCGGAGGAGTTAAAAAGCTCTTATTGAAATTCGCGAAACTTCAAATCATTAAATAAAAAAGGGCCTCGTATTGAGGCCCTTTTCAATTTTATTGAATGTATTCTTAATTATTGAATAGATGGGCTTTTCATTCCCTCTTCAATCATATCATAGAACTGATCTAGTTTCGGAAGCACAACGATTCGTGTACGACGATTCTTTGCACGATTAGCAGCACTGTTATTCTCAACTAGTGGAACGTAGTAACTGCGACCGGCAGCGGTCATTCTTTTAGGGTCTACCTTAAACTCGTTTTGAAGGACACGTACAATTGCAGTGGCTCTTTTCACCGATAAATCCCAGTTGTCTTTAATCTCTGCATTGGTTTTAAAAGGAACATTGTCGGTATGTCCTTCGACCATAAATTCGAAGTCAGGCTTAGCGTTAACCACTTTAGCTACTTTTCCAAGAACTTGTTTTGCTTGTTCCGATACTACATAACTACCACTTCTAAAAAGTAGCTTGTCAGCGATAGAAACGAATACAACTCCTTTTTCAACGTTGACCTCAATATCGGTATCGTTAAGGTTTCCTAAAGCTCCTTTTAAGCTTGCTACTAGTGCAAGATTAACTGAGTCTCTTCGTGTTATTGCATCTTGCAGTCTTGTAATAGAAACTTCCTTTTCTTTAAGACTTTCCAATGTTTTTTCTAGGTTTTCAGCACCCTTTGAAGTAAGTGTGGTGAAGTCGTCCATATTGTTGATGAGCTCTTGGTTATTCGAACGCAAGAAATCGTTTTGACTAGAAAGTGCTTTTACTTGCGCCTCATACTTACTGATTTCAGTGGCATAATCATTCATAGTTCTCGTGGTTGTCGCAAGCTCATTTTTGGCGTTGTACAATTCTGAAGAAACGGTTTTGAACTTCTTTGAAGAAACACAAGAGCCTAAAGTTAGTGCTACAAGTGCTACAGGGATTAATTTAACTTTCATAATCATGTGTTGTTTTATACAGTACCAAATTAGCAAATAGTTTGCCAAACTGTCAATAAAGAAAAGAAAGGATGCTAAATTATTTCTTGTACCCTCTGATATAATAATCAAAAACGATAGCTCTTTTAACCGGCTTTACGGGGGTATTAAATGAATTTGTTCGCTCGCTAAAATAGGTTCGAAACTTGCTGTAAAATTGAAAATGCGCTTTTACAACTGCTATTGTGTGCTTTGGTTTACCCTGAATCAGAAAGAACAAACCTGCAACACCATCTAGAAATAGTCTAGCTCCGATAATCAGCCAAAGAAGTTGATTTTCCGAATTCTTGACAACATTCAGTAAGGAGTTTCTAAAGTTTAGTTGCGTTTTAAAGGGATTTGCATTAGACAAAGTTGAACCTCCTAAATGGAACACTTTGCTTTTTGAAGTATACCAAACCTGATAACCCATACGTTGAGCTCTCCAGCACAGATCTATTTCTTCCTGGTGAGCAAAGTATCGATCATCAAATCCACTTAATTTTTTGAACACTTCATTTCTAATGAAAAGACAAGCTCCAGTTGCCCAAAAAACGGGAATTTCATCGTCGTATTGACCATGGTCATTTTCAATATGAGAAAATAGTCGCCCTCTACAATATGGGTATCCTAAGAAGTCAATATAACCACCTGCGGCTCCAGCATATTCAAAAAGTTCTGGATTTTTTTCATCAAGAATTTTAGGTTGTATAATACCGATCTCTGGATTTTTAAAAAGATCAGTGATAGGTTCAATCCAGTTTCCCTCAACGCGAACATCAGAATTTAATAGACATAGAATAGACTCTTTGACTGATTTTAAGCCTTCATTATAACCTCCGGCAAAACCATAGTTTTTATCCAGTGCGATGACCTGCACATCTTTAAAATCTGATTGGAGCACTTCAACAGAGTTGTCGGTTGAACCGTTATCGATGACATAGATACGCGCTTGAGCACTATTTTTTAAAACACTTGGTAGAAATCGTTTGAGAAGTTCACTACCATTCCAGTTCAGTATTACAATGGCTATATCTGACATCATTCGCCTTGAAAATCATTAATTGAAGATAGCCAAGTGTAGCTTTTGTCTTCTCGGTTAAGTTGAGCTAGCTTATGTGTTAAACCGTTGGTTATAAATAGGTAATCCGGTTGAAGAACTTCACAATACCTCAAACTCTGATGAATTACTTTTTGATCAAGGACCACGGTCGGAGCTTTACACTCTGCTAATAGATGAACGCATCCGTCTGATTTAAAAACAGCTAGGTCAAATCTAGAGTTAATCTGACCAGTGATGACTTTATGTTCAACCTTCATAAGGCTTTGAGAGATGTTCCACTGATCAATTAAAAAATGAATGAGATGCTGACGAACCCATTCTTCAGGCTGAAGTAAAACAAATTTTTTACGGATAATATCAAAGATGACCCATCCCTTTTCGGTATTTTTAGCCTTAAATGAATAAGGCGGAAATTGAAGTCTTGGTAATGAATGCATCTCAGACAAAAATACTACAATGAGCAGTTTTGAATCTATTAAATCGGCCATTTCGAGCAAGAAATATCCAGCAGTAGCCGTTTTGTATGGTGAGGAGCCTTATTTCTTGAGAGAGCTAGCAAAACAGTTCGAAAATAGTGTGGTGCCACAGGAAGCAAAGGATTTCAATCAACACATTCTTTATGGAAAAGACACTTCGATCGCAGAGGTGATTCAAAGGGCTCGAGCCCTGCCTATGTTTTCTGATCAAACGCTCGTATTAGTTCGTGAGGCTCAACATCTTTCTAAACAGCTAGGAGAGTTTGAGAGTTATTTAGAAAATCCCAATCCAACTTCTGTTATCGTTCTGGTTATGCATCAGAAATCTTTAGACAGAAGACTGAAGGTAGTCAAGAGGATTGAAAAAGAGCAATTGCTTTTTGAAAGTAAGCCTATTTACGAAAATAAAGTAGGAGTATTCTTGGATGAACTGTTGCGCAGTAAAGGCGTAGAGTTATCGAATAAAGCCAAGCAATTATTGCTCTTTAGCATAAGCACCGATCTTTCTCGATACGAACGTGAAATTGATAAATTAATCATTGCTGACCCCGTTACTAAAAGTTTTGATGACACCCATATAGAACGTCATGTAGGTATTGACCGGCAATACAATGTATTTGAACTTACTAAGGCATTAAGTGAGGGAAACCATAAAAGAAGTGCCTCGATATTAGGGTATTTTGCGAAGAATACTAAAGATCATCCGCCCATTGCGACCTTAGCTGTATTATATCCTTTTTTCACAAAGGTTTTTCGTCTTCATACTTTGAGCAATCCAAAAGATGCCCCGAGATCTATAGGAATCTCTCCTTACTTTTTGTCCGAGTATCAATCTGCCGCTAGAAATTTTCCAATGAAACGATTGACAAGGATTGTTAGTTCGTTACGAGAGCTCGATTTGAAGTGTAAAGGAGTGGGAGGGGCACCTGGTTTAAACGACCAGCAGATCTATCAGGATATCGCGATGTCCTTGCTAGGATAATCTTACCACGATTTGAAACGATCAGGACG
>JAYPSS010000059.1:0-7770 GCA_038133115.1 Flavobacteriaceae bacterium
CCAAATGTAGCGAAATACTATCTTTGAAGCATGGATTTTTCAGGAGTAGTTGGGTTTGAAAACAGCAAGAAGGGCTTAAAACACTCTATTGATTCGGGTCGTTTGCCTCACGCACAGCTCTTCGTTTCAGAAGAAAATCGATCTTCGCTTCCGCTCGTATTTTGGATGTTAACTCAACTTTTTAAGGGAGACAGTAAAGTTTCTAAACTCATTCACCCTGATATCCACCTGCTGTTTCCTACCTCAAATACCATTGGCGTATCTTCAAAAAATGTGCGTTCGTCAGATCAATTAAACGACTTTCGATCTGCTGTTTTAGAAAACCCTTATCTTACTTATAGTCAATGGGTTTCTAAGAATTCTTCAGCGGGAGGGAGTTTTACTATTAGAACTGAAGATGCTAAAGAAGCTGTTCAAAAACTTCATCTCAAGCCTGTCGAAGGCTCCTATCGTGTTCTCGTTATTTGGGGTGCAGAATTCTTAAAAGACCAGTCGGCCAACCGTCTTCTAAAATTCATTGAAGAGCCTCCTGCGAGAACGCTTATTATCATGACTACACAAAACGAACGAAATGTCTTAGAAACAATACGTTCAAGAAGTCAGCGGGTGTTCGTCGGTCCTGAAACTAAAGACGTTGTTGAAGAAGCGCTAATCAATATTGGTCTTTCTAAAAAGGATGCAACCCTTTATTCAGAACGATCGAAAGGAAGCGTTTCGTGGGCAATGAGTCAATTTCAAAACAAAGAGCAGTCTCAAGATTTCGAAAAGCGCTTTGTAAGCTGGGTTCGTTCAGCATTTCTAGCTAAGAAAAATAAGAGTGCCGTTGCTGATCTCTTAGATTGGGCTGAAGATTTGGTCAAATTAGAGCGCGGTGTTCAGCGTGAATTTTTACTCTTTGCGATGGACCAAATACGAAATTCTCTACTGATTCAGTATCGCGCAGGTGAATTAGTACTACAACAAGAGCTGGTAGAAGGTTTTAAACTAGAAAAGTTTGCTCCTTTTATACACCATAACAATGCGATTGATTTAATTGAATCTATTGAGAAGGCAGTTTCACACTTGGGAACCAGCGCAAACCTTAAAATGACCTTTAGCGACCTAGCACTTCAAATGACCAAACTGCTACATGCACCAAAATAAACGTTTATGATCCTCGGAATTTATACCTGTCTAGCCATTCTGTGTATTGTTTTTCTTCAAAGCGGAATTGACAAGGTCATTCATTTTAAGAGTGAAAAGGATTTTGTACAAAGTCATTTTAGTAAAACCCCTCTCAACAAAATGTCCGGAGCCTTATTTGTTATTCTTACGGTTTTAGAAATTACATCAGGCGTATTGAGCGCTGGAGGAATTATTCATCTCTATCTACACGAAAATGTTATTTTGGCTAATCTAGCGAACGTTCTGTCATCAATAACACTACTTTCTCTTCTACTTGGTCAACGTGTTGCAAAAGATTATGCCGGAGCACAAACTATCATCATCTATCTTATTCCGGTGGTGTTATTGTTCATTACACTTGAGCTATACCAGCTATAAGTATTTCTTATTCTTTGTTTGAAATCGATAACCTTCTCTTATTTAAAGAACAGTTCCTTTGGGCTCTTCTAAGCCTTTTTTAGGGTTTTGTTGTGTCATTTTATAGGTGAGTGGCGAAAAGTCTCTTAAAACGCTTTATTTTCTCTTTTTTGCTACGAGCAGCAGCGCTGAAGGTCTTTTTAAAGCTTTTTTAGTTAGAATGGCGTAGATCCCTACAGAAACACCTCTTAAAAGCGCAAATCGACCCCCTTTATACTTTTCAGAAAGATAAGCCACATAAAAAAGGTCAAGTATTTGAGGTTGGTGGTCTACAAATTCAAAACCGGCAGAAGTCAATATGCTTTCTAAACTTTCCCTATCAAAATGCCAAACATGCCTGGGGACATCATAGCCGGCCCAAAACGCACCGTAATATTCTGCGTCCCAACTTTTACAATTGGGAACTGCAACAAACAATCTTCCGTCCTCAGAAAGAAGGCTGTTTATCTTATTTAAGTCTCCCATTAAATTAGGAAGGTGTTCTAGTACGTGCCAAAGGGTAATTATATCAAAGTGTTGTTTGATGTCGGCTATTGAGGGTTCAACGGCCAACCCCTTGTTGTGACATAGCTCACGGGCACTAGCAGCAGGCTCGACGCCTTCGACGCGTTTGTCCGCAAATACAGACAAGAAGGCTCCGTCACCACAGCCAATGTCAAGAACTGAATCAAAGGAACGGTGATACTTCTCTGCCAACTTTCTTTTGCTTTTTGTTCTCAGGGCCTTTACTGCGGAATACACATAATCTATCAAACCCTTATGCTGACTGCCATGAGACCTATAGTTATTAGCCTCATAATATCTCGATAGATTTTCTGGTATGGGTCGAGTAGCAAGCACGCCAGTGTCTTCGTCTCTTTCTATTCGAAACGTTTCTTGGGTTAAAAAGTGGTCTTTAATATTCATTGTGTGTGTTCCACGTGGAACCTATCTGCCAAGATGAACTAGTAAAACACTAATGTCAGATGGAGATACGCCACTAATTCTAGAAGCCTGAGAAACGGTTGCGGGCCTTATTTTGTTCAGCTTTTCACGCGCCTCAAAGGAAATAGATGTCATTTTAGAGTAGTCTACGTCATCTGGGATTTTCACGTATTCTAATCTAGAGAGTTTGTCCGCGTTGTTCCTTTCCTTCTCAATATAACCCGCATACTTCACCTGAATTTCTGCTTGCTCACAGGAATCAGAATCAAAGCCGTACTTGTCAAAAAACTCGCGAACGTTCGGCAAATCCTGTAAGTTCTCAAGGTTAACCTCAGGTCTAGAGAGAAGCTTTTTAAGTTTGTCGTGTTGTTTAACCGGTGCCGAGGAAACTTTCGCTAAAAGCTTATTCGCTTCATTGAAGTCATAAGACTCGTTGTCTAAAAAACTTACAATTTCTTCAGTTTGGGCAATTTTCCTTTCTAAAGTTCTAAGTCTTGACTCCTTCGCGAGCCCTAATTGGTATGACCGTTCAGTAAGTCTAAGATCTGCGTTGTCTTGTCTCAAAAGCGTTCGATATTCGGCTCTAGAGGTAAACATTCGGTAGGGCTCCTCGGTTCCTTTCGTAATTAAATCATCTATGAGCACACCAATATATGCCTCGTCTCTTTTAAGCACCAATGGTTCTTGCTCTTTCACCTTCAAGGCGGCGTTAAGACCTGCCATTAAACCTTGGCTCGCAGCTTCTTCATAGCCGGTAGTTCCATTAATTTGTCCTGCAAAAAACAGCCCGTCGATTAATTTAGTCTCTAGAGTATTCTTCAGTTGGGTAGGAGGAAAGTAGTCGTACTCAATCGCATATCCTGGCCTAAAAAACTTCACCTTCTCAAAACCAGCCACGCTGCGTAATGCCTTGTATTGAACGTCCTCAGGTAGCGAAGTAGAAAAACCATTCACATACACCTCAACGGTCTTCCAGCCCTCAGGCTCCACAAAAATTTGATGACTATCCTTTTCCGCAAAGCGATTAATTTTATCCTCAATAGATGGGCAATAGCGCGGACCTATACTCTGTATATTTCCATTAAACATTGGGCTTCGATCAAAACCCTCTCTAAGTAAATCATGAACCTCAGTAGAGGTATAAGTAAGATGACAATCTAACTGCTTGTCAAGCTTGAAATTTTTAAGATAGGAAAAGTTGCCAGGAACGACGTCACCAGGCTGAGGAATCATTTTAGAATAGTCCAAAGAGCGACTGTCAACGCGAGGGGGAGTGCCCGTCTTCATTCTGCCGCTGTCAAACCCTAAGTCAATGAGTTGTTCAGTAATCCCAGTACTAGCCTTTTCACCGGCTCTTCCACCGCCAAAATTCTTTTCTCCGATGTGAATAAGGCCATTTAAGAACGTTCCATTGGTCAGCACAACCGCCTTGGAACGTATCTCAATTCCTAAGGCCGTCTTAACCCCAGAAACTCGTCCACCTTCTATCACTAGACCGGTGATCATTTCTTGATAAAAATCAAGTAGGGGAGTCTGTTCTAGCCTTACCCTCCAAGACTCGGCAAAAAGCATTCTGTCATTTTGGGTCCTTGGGCTCCACATAGCTGGGCCTTTAGATCGGTTAAGCATTTTAAACTGTATAGCGCTTTCATCACTAACCAAACCGCTATAACCGCCAAGAGCGTCAATTTCTCGAACAATCTGGCCTTTGGCAATGCCCCCCATAGCAGGGTTGCAAGACATCTGTCCAATGTTCTGAAGGTTCATAGTAACTAGTAAGGTTTTCATACCCATATTTGCTCCTGCCGCAGCAGCTTCAGCTCCGGCATGACCTCCACCAACAACAATTATATCGTATTCTTCTGCAAACATATCTTAATGTTCCACGTGGAACCTGTTTAAAGCTAGTTGTTCTTGATTCCGTATTTCGGCCTTAGCGACCTCATCCTTATCATCGTATCCTGCCAGGTGTAGTAAGCCGTGCACACACACCCTGCACAATTCGTTTGTATTTGACACCATAAAGGTGGCAGCGTTAGCAATAACGCGTTCGACACTAATACATAAGTTGGCTTCTTCAAGGCCGTCAGGCCTCAGGTCGTAGGTAATGATATCTGTATAGGTGTCGTGATCTAAATGTTCTAGATTTAATTTTAAAAGCTCCTCGTCAGACATAAAGGAATAAACAACCTCTAATGAAAGGTTTAATAATTCCATCTCAGACAAGAGCCAGGCTCTAACAGCTGAGTCGTCAGCCCAATTGGGAAAGTTTATAAAATCTATAGCTCTAATCACGACACAAAGATATCAATAGATTTTAGGTGAATGGCTACCTTTGCTTTCCAAATAAGGAACTATGCAACCAAGACTGCGTTTTGCCCCATCTCCGACAGGCCCTCTACACATAGGGGGTGTGAGAACTGCTTTATACAACTATCTTTTAGCAAAAAACTTAAACGGAAAGTTTATCCTAAGAATTGAAGACACAGACCGGTCTCGTTATGTAGAAGGCGCTGAAGAATATATTCTTCAATCTATGGCTTGGTTAGGAATAGAAGCAGACGAAGATCCAAATAAAGGTGGACCATTAGGACCCTACCGTCAAAGTGAAAGAAAAGAAATTTACCATAAATATGCTCAAGAGCTTGTTGCTAAGGGGTGGGCGTATTATGCTTTCGACAGTTCTGAAGACTTAACTAATTATAGGGAAAAAGTAGAAAAAGAAGGTGAGCGGTTTCTATACGGGCCATTAAACAGAAAAGAGCTGAACAATAGTCTTTCCTTAGACGAGTCTGAGACTCAGTCTCGAATTGAAAACAGTAAAGACTTTGTTATTCGATTTAAGACTCCGGAAAATAAAGAGATTCGGTTTCATGATGAAGTAAGAGGGGCGATCACCGTTAATACCAACACTTTGGACGATAAGGTATTATATAAGAGCGATGGCATGCCTACTTATCATTTAGCAAATGTTGTTGATGATCATTTAATGAAAATAACTCATGTGGTTAGGGGAGAAGAGTGGTTACCCTCTTTAGCGTTACACACCTTATTGTATGAAGCTTTTGAATGGACGCCTCCTTTATTCGCACACCTGCCATTACTGTTGAAACCCACAGGAAAAGGGAAACTTAGTAAACGAGATGGTGAGGCTGGTGGATTCCCGGTTTTTCCGTTGTCATGGAATGAATCAGTCGGATATAAAGAAGCAGGATACGAACCTGAAGCCCTCCTAAATTTTTTAGGTCTTCTCGGATGGAACCCTGGTGATGACGCCGAAGAAATGACTTTAGCAGAAATGGTTGAAAAATTCAGTCTCGAACGTGTCCAAAAATCAGGAGCGCGATTTGACTTAGAAAAACTCAACTGGTTCAATGCACAAACGCTTCAAAAATTGAGTAGTGAAGAAATTGTGGCTCGTTATAAAAAGAGAAACAATAATTTCGATGTGATTGCTGAAAGCGTCCTTGTTGGCGGTGTTTCACTGGTCAAAGAGCGTCTACTAAAAGTTGATGATCTAAACGATCAACAATATCTCTTCAAAGAACCTGATAGCTATGACGAGAAGGCAGTCAAAAAGCAATGGAAAGAAGAAACTCCACAATTATTGGAAGAATTCTTAGAAGACCTAATAGGCATTCCATCCGGTTCTGAAGCAGTGAAAAAAGCAATACACGACTTCTGTGAGAAGCACGAAATAGGAATGGGTAAAATTATGGCGCCGCTTCGTATCGCATTAGTAGGGAGTCTTAAAGGGCCTTCTGTCGATGAATTAATTAACTTCTTAGGGGTTGACGCGGTTAAAAAGCGAATCACTATCGCTTGTGAAAAACTATAATTAGTCCTTCTGTTCTAATTTAGCCCAGCTGTCTCTAAGACCTACTGTGCGATTGAAAACAAGTTGCTTTCCATTGTTTTGTTCTAAAACAAAATAACCCATTCTTTGAAACTGAAAAGCGGCACCTACCTCAGCTTCTATTAGTGAAGGTTCTGCATAAGCTTTGATAACTTCTAAAGAATTAGGGTTGATAAAGTCTAAAAAGTCTTTGTCCTTATGAGCATCAGGAGTAGGGTCGGTAAATAGACGATCGTAAAGACGAACTTCTGTTTCCACCGCTGTGTTCGCAGCAACCCAATGCAAGGTGCCTTTTACCTTACGCTCTGATTCTGGTGTGCCACTGCCGCTTAAACTTTTAGGATCGTAGGTACAATGGATTTCTGTAATGTTTCCATCTTCATCTTTAATACAAGATTCGGCTTTAATGATATAGGCGTTCTTTAAACGCACCTCACCGTCAAGTTTTAATCTAAAAAATTTGCGATTCGCCTCTTCTTTAAAATCTGCCTTCTCAATATAGAACTCTCTTGAAAAAGGCACCCTTCTGAAGCCTAGTTCTGGATCTTCAGGGCTGTTTTCAGCCTCTAACCATTCTACTTTATCTTCTGGATAGTTAGTAATAACCACTTTTACTGGGTCTAAAACTACCATAACTCTTGGAACGGTACGGTTTAATTCCTCACGAACGTGATATTCTAAAACCGATAAGTCAACCACATTTTCTCGCTTCGCAATACCAATCGCTTCTGCAAATTTCTGGATAGCTAAAGGAGGATATCCTCTACGGCGCATACCTGAAATAGTGGGCATTCGAGGATCGTTCCATCCGTCAACATGATTTTCATTAACTAGTTGTAATAACTTTCGCTTACTTACAACGGTATGAGAAAAGTTTCTGCGAGCAAATTCTCGCTGCTTTGGTCTTAGTTTAACAGGATCAATAATTTGATCTAAACACCAGTCATAAAGCTCACGGTGCATTGCAAACTCTAAAGTGCATAAAGAATGTGAAATCTGTTCGATATAATCACTTTGACCATGCGCCCAATCATACATTGGATAAATACACCATTTATCCCCTGTACGGTGGTGATGTTTATGCATAATACGATAAAGTATCGGGTCTCTCATTAGCATGTTTGAAGAGCTCATATCGATCTTAGCTCGAAGAACGTGTGTTCCTTCCGCATGCTTTCCCGCTTTCATTTCCCTAAATAAATCCAAATTCTCTTGAACTGAGCGATCCCTAAAAGGACTAAAAGTTCCTGCTATAGTAGGGGTCCCTTTTTGAGCGGCAATATCATCCGCTGATTGGGAATCTACATAAGCTAAACCTTTAACTATTAATTCTTCAGCCCATAAATATAACTGCTCAAAATAATCAGAGGCATAACACTCCTCCGCCCACTGAAAACCTAACCAAGAAA
>JAYPSS010000060.1:0-7654 GCA_038133115.1 Flavobacteriaceae bacterium
ATGCTGGTGCTGAATGAGTCTATTTAAATACTGTTTCATGCTTTTAGCCAATTTTTTAAAAGTTCGATTCCGTTATCGGTTAGTATAGATTCAGGATGGTATTGAATACCCCAAATCGGTTTCTCGATGTGCTCAAGACTCATCACATTCGATTCTTCATCCCAAGCATTTGCTTTGAGCAGTGGTGCTGAATCGATATCTGCAACCCAGGAGTGATAGCGCCCAACAGTAAGCTTAGATTCGAAATTCTGGTACAGTCTTGTGTTCGGATCAACCTTGATGTTACTTGCAATCCCATGATATACTTGAGACAAGTTCCTCAGTGTTCCTCCAAAAACTTCTGCAATGGCTTGATGGCCCAAACAGATCCCAAGCATTGGAATGCAATTTTCTAATTGTTTATTGAATTGAATAACCTCTAATAATTTACCCGCTTCACTAGGAATTCCTGGTCCTGGCGATAGTACAACCTTATCGTATTCCAAAATCTCATTTAGCTCGAATTGGTCGTTTCTTTTAACGGTAACTTCTTCGCCGAGTTCTCTTAGATAGTGAACAATGTTATATACGAAGCTGTCGTAATTGTCTATGACAAGTATTTTGCTCATTATCTCAGGTTTTCGGCAAGTTCAAGCGCCTTTTGAAGGGCCCCAAGTTTATTATAGGTTTCTTGCAATTCACTTTCTTCGTCTGAACTAGCTACTATACCGGCGCCGGCTTGATAGTATAATTTGTTATTCTTACTCAAAAAGCTTCGAATTAAAATGGCATGATTATAATTACCGTCAAAGTCGAAGAAACCGATAGCACCTCCATAAAAGCCTCTTCGAGTTGATTCGTACTTATCGATAAGTTTTAATGCCATTGGCTTTGGGGCTCCGCTCAAGGTGCCCGCAGGGAAGGTATCCGCCATTAATTGCAGGGTCGAAGTACCTTCTGTTTTCTTTGCAGTTACTTTAGAAACCAGGTGAATCACATGAGAGAAGAATTGAACTTCGCGATAGGTTTTAACTTCAACCGCATGGCCATTTCGACTTAAATCATTTCGCGCTAAGTCAACAAGCATGACGTGCTCCGCATTTTCTTTTGGATCTGCGGCTAGTTTTTTGGCAAGTTCTGCATCTTTCTCATCGTCTCCAGTTCGTTTGTAGGTTCCTGCGATGGGATGAATTTCAGCTTGACCCTCTTGAACGATGAGTTGGGCCTCTGGTGAAGAACCAAAAAGTTTGAAGTTGATGTAGTCGAAATAGAATAAGTAGGGGCTGGGGTTAACGGATCTAAGGGCGCGATATACGTTGAATTCATCTCCCTGAAAAGCTTGTGAGGTCTGTCTTGACAGTACCAGTTGGAATACGTCACCACGCTTACAGTGTTCCTTAGCTTTAACTACTAACTCTTTAAATGACTCATCACTAATATTGGCCTGTTGTTCTCCTAAATTCTTGTACGGATAGGTGCTCAATGACTCAACGGCTAGTAGCGCCTTAATTTCTTCGATATTAGGAGCACTGTCGTTGTAAGAATGACATATTAGGTAGGCTTCATTTTTGAAATGATCAATGGCTATAATATTTTGATAAAGCGCATAGTAGATATCAGGTATGTCTTGACCTGGTTTATCAGTCTTGTAATCGGGTAGGTTTTCAAAGTAGCGAACACTGTCGTAGCTCGTGTATCCGAACCATCCATTGGTTATAAACTTAAAAGGAAGACGTTCCCCTTTGAATTGTTTACCAAACCCATCGATTTCGTCAAGTAAGGTATTTGATTCACTCAGTGTAATCACTTCCTCCGATTGATCGGGTAAGGTTTTTGTTAATTTTTCGTTGTGCAATGAAATCGATGCAATCGGCTTACAGCAGATATACGAAAAACTGTTGTCGTTAGTGTGATAATCGCTACTCTCCAGAAGGATACTTCCCGGAAAATGATCTCGGAGTTTCAAATAAACACTTACCGGTGTAAGCGTATCCGCCATGATCTTTTCGAAGGTGCTCGTAAATTCGAATTTTTTCAATTTCATAATTATTAAAAAATAATAAAGGCCTGTCGCGATGACAGGCCTTTACATATATCTATAGCCGATAATCATCGCATTACTACGACGATCTCCACCAGTTTTTATTTGTTTTTGTTTGAATCATTGCACCAAATATACAATGCTTGACATTCAATTAAAAACACATTTAGAATTTATATCGTTTCAAATAAAACGGAAGTTTCTAAACGCACCTTTTTTAGGTGTTGATTTTCATCTTCTTCAGCTCTATTACCTAAAGCCAACAATACCGAAACATGATAGTCTGAATCCTCTAATTGAAGAATTTTATTTACTTCTTGTACATCAATCCCCTCAAGGGCGCAGGTATCGATGTTCAATTCAGCTGCGGCTAACATCCCAAAGCCTAAAGCTAGATAGGCTTGTTTCTCTGACCAAGATTTTTTTGCCTCCTCAGTCCATTGACTAAAAACTCCTTTCATGAAGTTACTGTAACCAGAAACCTTATCTTCTGTGAGTCCTCTAGTTTCCATACTCAGATTAATGTATCGATCAATAAGATTATTGTCAAAACGTTTTAGGCTTGCAATAGCCATCAGTCTAGAGGCGTCTACAATTTGTTTTTGTCCGTATCCGGCCGCTTGCAGCTGAGTGCGAGTTTCACGGTCTTCAATTTCTATAACTTTAAAGGGCTGTAAGCCGTAGGAAGTGGGTGCCAGTCGAATGGCTTCTTTAACTGTTTGATAATCCTTTTCGTCAATTGACTCTTCCCGATTAAATCTTTTGGTGGCATATCGCCATCCTAGATCATTCAGTATTTCTTCTCTTTTCATTTTGCATATTTTTGACAAAGTTATTGAAATGCATTATGTTCTAAGTATGCGTCTATTCTTAGTATTTCTTTTTTTAACCTTTTCTTTAGGTTCTTGCTCTCCCAAGGAAACCACTACCTCACCAGTTTCATTGTCCGTAGATGAATTGATTTCTTTACTGTCAGAGGAAACAGAGCAATTGACGATTTATAATTTCTGGGCCACTTGGTGTACCCCTTGCCTAAAAGAAATGCCAGATTTTGAAAGATTTGCCAAGGATCACCCTGAGGTTAAATTGATTTTTGTAAGTCTGGACAGAAAGTCAGTCTGGGATAGTAAGGTTCCTCAAGTTATAGAAGAGTTGGGTATCAAAAGTCAAGTATTTTTAATCGAACCTCAAGTCGATTTAAATTGGCGATATAAGGTGAGTGAAAAGTGGAAGCTGATGTCGATTCCTGTCACTTTGATGATTGAGGGAGATAAGCGTTTGTTTTTTGACGCGCCTTTGAATTATCGCGATTTGGGAATTGCGCAACTTGAGTTACAAAAGACATTATCGAATACTTCTATCTTTGAAAAAAATTAAAAATACGCAGCATGAATTTATCACAACAAGAGTGGATCGAAAAGCTTGAATCAACGGATAATGCAGTTATCCTAGATGTTAGAACGGCTGATGAAGTAGCTTCAGGTAAGGTTAATGGAGCCATCAATCACGATATTTTCAATCCGCAAGGATTCATGGATGCAGTGGCTAACTTTGATAAAAACGCTTCTTATTTTGTTTATTGTCGCTCGGGAAACCGCTCAGGTCAAGCATGTGCTATTCTGAGATCTCAAGGAATAGAAAACGCTTATAACTTAGTAGGCGGGATGATGGAATGGGAAGGTGAACTTGTATAATTAAGCCTTTGACACAGTTTATCTACACCCTGCAGTTGTGGGGATTTAAAGTTTGTCAACGAATCGGAGATTCTTGGGGGATTCGACCCAGAGTGATTCGACTTACCTTTATATACCTCACCTTTATTACCCTAGGATTTGGCTTTGCCCTGTATCTTTTTGTAGCCTTTTGGCTGAGAATAAAGGACCTTATTTATACCAAGCGCAGTTCGGTTTTCGATCTCTAGGGGAGGGACTGAATACAAATTGCAGTACTATTTTCTTTCTTTGTTTTTTAAAGCTTTCGTTGCTAAATCGTAAATTTTTTAGCAACTTGAGCGCCTTGTGAATTTAAAAATCCAAAGAAATTTTATGGTTCGTTCTCTTCGACTGCTAGCTTTTATGTTTTTTGTGTTGAGTAGTAGTGCATTAAGCGCTCAGGAAAAAGGTTTAGATCGTCGTATTGACGAAGCCTTTAAGCCTTTCTCTGACTTCGTTACTAACGTTGTCTTTTTTGAAGTATTAGGCACTCCTTTCGTGCTCATTCTGCTTGTAGGTAGTGCGCTATTTTTCACCCTTTACTTCGGTTTTCCCAACATTAGATACTTCGGTACGGCTATTAACGTAGTTCGTGGGAAGTACGATGAATTAGAAACGGAGGGTCACGGAGCTGAAAAGTCTGAAGTAAATATTGTCGATGGTGATGTTACAGGTACAATCAGAGATGAGAGTCAAGAAGGGGAGGTTAGTCACTTTCAAGCATTAGCCACAGCGGTTTCAGGGACGGTAGGTAATGGTAACATTGCTGGGGTCGCTTTAGCAATTGCTCTCGGAGGTCCTGGCGCCACCTTTTGGATGATCATTTGCGGTCTATTAGGTATGTCTACCAAGTTCGTGGAATGTACCTTGGGTGTTCAATATCGTGATGTGGATGAAAACGGAACTGTATATGGTGGGCCTATGTATTTTTTAAAAAAAGGTTTGTCGAATAAAGGTTTCGCTAAACTTGGTAAAGTGGTTGCGGCCTTATTTGCTGTATTCTGTATTGGTGGATCTTTCGGTGGAGGTAATGCTGCTCAATCGAACCAGGCTACCATCGTCATCAAAGAATTGTTTGGGCTAGACAGCACTATGGCAGGTACTATTATTGGTTTAGTGATTGCTGCAGTGGTTGGTATTATCATTATTGGTGGTATCAAACGAATCGCTTCGGTAACTGAAAAGGTAGTACCTCTAATGGCTGTGATGTATATTCTGGCTTGCCTTTATATCATCGGCTCGAACTTTGCTCTTATAGATGATGCGATCTCTCAAATTATAACGGAGGCTTTTCAGCCGAAGGCTATTGGAGTTGGAGGAGTTATTGGTGTTCTTTTGATTGGATTTAGACGCGCGGCCTTCTCGAATGAAGCAGGTGCAGGTTCAGCTTCGATTGCTCACTCTGCGGTTAAGACCAAATACTCGGCCTCTGAAGGTCTAGTAGCGCTGTTGGAGCCATTTATCGATACGGTACTAATTTGTACGATGACAGCACTAGTTATTGTTATTTATAACATGGGTGGTGTTTTCGATTACGGAGGTGATGGTTCGGGTGTTGTTTTAATTGATGGTATGCCCTACGAAGGTGCAGGGATTACCTCTAAAGCTTTCGCTAATTATATCCCTTACTCTAATGTTTTCCTTACCATCGCAGTAGTTTTATTTGCAGTTTCTACGATGATTTCATGGTCATACTACGGTCTTCAATCTTGGAAATTCCTATTTGGAAGAGGTCAGGTTATGGATTTAACGTATAAATTTTTATTCCTCGTATTTATCATTATCGGGGCTGCTGCAAGTATGGACTCGATTTGGGCCTTCTCAGATGCGATGATTTTTGCAATGGTGTTCCCTAATATGGTAGGATTATACTTCTTGTTCCCTGAGGTAAAACAACAACTGAAACGCTATCTAAAGGCGATTAAGAGTTAAACTCATTGAACCCGAAGCGAGCCCCTTTTCGTATCTCTAATGAAGAACGAAAAGGGGTTCTTTTTTTACTGCTTGTTTTATGCGTGATCAAGTCTCTTCATTCTCTACTTACAGAGGGATATCACCAAGTTATTTTCAACCCGGATCGATTTGAGGTCAGTTCTGAGCGTAAAAAGGTGATAGACACCACTCGATTCGAGAGTGTTCTTCTATCCACTAGTATTGATAAAACAACTATTTCAAACCAATCATTCTACAAGCGAGGCCTGAATAAGGCATTAGTAACAGATTTAAAAAAGATTCGAGGCATTGGCCCGGTCTTGTCTGAACGTATTTTAAAATATGGTTATTCTATCAATGGGTTCTCTGATATGAATCAATTGTACCAGGTGTATGGCTTAGATTCTATCGTTGTTGACCGAATTAAAGAGGCTTTTGAAATAAAGTCAGACACTATAATTCCTATGAATATCAGATTGGCTTCTAGGGAAGAACTCAGCACATTACCCTATCTTAGCCAATCAGAGATCGATTGGTTAATCAGCTTGAGAAATCGACCAGAAAGTTTGGGGAGTAAAGAATTTGTGACTAACCTTTTGTTTAAAACGTTAAACAAAAATGAAAAGCTTCTCGTATATTTGAATTATTAAAATAATGTCCATTATTATAGGTATTCGCTCATGATGAATTTTGATCGTACAGAAGAACAACAAATGGTTGCAGATGCTGCTCGTAATTTTGCAGCACAGTTCTTAATCGATAAAGTAAGAGAGTGGGATGAAACTCAGTACTTTCCCGTCGAGGTGTTACGTGAGGCAGGAAATATCGGGTTTATGGGAATTTTAGTACCTGAAGCCTACGGTGGATCAGAGTTAGGATATCACGAGTATATCGGAATCATTGAAGAGATTTCTAAGGTTGATCCTTCTATTGGTCTATCTATTGCCGCACATAATTCCCTGTGCACCAATCATATTCTTTCTTTTGGAAGTGAAGATCAGAAAAAGCGCTATTTGCCCAAGTTAGCCTCAGGCGAACATATTGGAGCTTGGGGATTGACAGAACACAATACCGGATCTGACGCAGGAGGTATGAATACAACCGCCATCAAAGATGGCGAACATTGGGTGCTTAACGGGTCAAAGAATTTTATCACTCATGGTAAAAGTGGTGATGTAGCTGTGGTGATTGCTCGCACTGGTGAAAAGGGAGATTATCACGGAATGACTGCTTTCATTTTAGAAAAAGGAATGCCAGGATTTACCAGTGGTAAGAAAGAGGATAAGTTAGGAATGCGAGCTAGTGAAACGGCAGAAATCATATTCGATAATTGTAGAATTAGTGATGATCAGCGCCTTGGTGAATTAGGAGAGGGTTTTATACAATCGATGAAGATTCTTGATGGGGGTCGAATCTCGATCGGAGCTTTGTCCTTAGGAATTGCCAAAGGAGCCTATGAAGCCGCTCTGAAGTATTCTAAAGAACGCGAGCAATTTGGTAAACCGATATCGAGCTTTCAAGGTATTTCATTTAAGCTGGCTGATATGGCAACTGAAATTGAAGCGGCTGAATTGCTATTGCACAAAGCCGCCTATCTAAAGAATGAAGGTCGAAAAATGACATTGCATTCAGCCATGAGCAAGATGTATGCTTCAGAACTTTGTGTTCGTGTTGCCAATGAGGCGATACAAATTCATGGTGGGTATGGATACACTAAAGATTACCCCGTAGAAAAATTCTATCGAGATGCAAAACTTTGTACTATCGGAGAGGGAACAACTGAAATACAGAAAGTTGTAATTGCAAAAAATATACTTAAAGGTTAGTGACATTCGACTTTAATCGTATATTTGCAGCCGTAATTGAAAGGAGGTGCAAGTAATATGCTAATTATTCCAGTAAAAGAAGGTGAAAATATCGACAGAGCGCTAAAGCGTTTTAAGCGTAAATTCGACAAAACAGGTACCATGCGTCAGCTAAGAAGCCGTCA
>JAYPSS010000061.1:0-5921 GCA_038133115.1 Flavobacteriaceae bacterium
GAAAGCTCTAAACCACGATTCTGTCACCTTTGAAAGCGGAATTTCAATCCAATTCGCAGCAGCTCCTAACAAAAAACTACCGATAAAAAATACCAACAAGGACCATAATAAGCCCTCGGAGATTTTCATCCTTCTCAAGTGATAAAAAAGATAGATCGATAGCACTAAATAGAGGGTCGTAAAAACAAATGCAAAATAGCCCATGTACGATGTTGTGTTTGGCAAAAATACAGCTAAATGAGGCCGGTTACCATTTAAATCGGTTATCTTGCTTTCTCGTTTTTATTTCAGTAAAACATGTCGAATACACCCAACAAACGTTTATTTCTTGTCGATGCTTACGCACTCATATTTAGAGGTTATTACGCCCTGATTAAAAACCCTCGAATCAATTCAAAGGGTGAAGACACCTCAGCGGTTATGGGTTTCATGAATTCCCTTCTTGACCTGATTCGAAAAGAAAACCCAGAATACTTGGCGGTTTGTTTTGACAAAGGCGGCAGTGTTGAAAGGACCGAACTATTCGAAGACTACAAGGCAAATAGAGAAAGTACCCCTGAAGCCATCAAATTTGCTGTCCCACATATTGAGGCCCTTTTACAGGCGATGCACATTCCTGTGATTATGAAGGAGGGCTACGAGGCAGATGATTTAATAGGCACCCTATCAAAACAAGCCGAGAAAGAAGATTTTAAGGTTTACATGGTTACTCCTGACAAAGACTTTGGACAACTGGTAAGTGAAAATATTTTCATGTATCGCCCCGCGCGAGGAGGTGGCGATGTTGAAATCTGGGGCATACCAGAGATTCAAGAACGATTCGGCGTGAAAGAACCCCAACAAGTGATCGACTATCTCGGTATGATGGGTGATGCCAGTGACAATATTCCCGGGTTTCCTGGGGTAGGAGACAAAACTGCAAAGAAGCTCCTTGAGCAGTACGGCAGTCTAGAAAATCTGCTTAAGAATACCCACGAATTAAAAGGAAAGCTAAAAGAACGTATTGAGGAGAATGCAGAACTAGGGTTGCTGTCGAAAGAGCTAGCGACGATCAAGATCGATTGTGATGTACACTTTGACCCGACCAGTTTTGAACTGTCTGAACCAGATATTGAAAAAGTAACCGAACTCTTTGAGTTGCTCGAGTTTCGCAGAATGAAAGACCAGTTCATCAAAACCTTCTCAAAGAGTGGATCAGGCGAAGAAACTGTCTCAGCACCTGTTCAAGAAGAGAAAGCTGCTGTTCCAGGTTCGGGTCAATTTTCACTTTTCGACACCAACCAAGCCTCAGATGAGTCGAAGGTACCGGGTGATTCCTGTTTTTATCAGGTGATCAATAGCCCAGGAACTTTTAGTCGATTCGTTAAAGTTTTGGAAGCCAAAGACGAGATCAGCTTGAGCTTTTCTTATGATGATATCGATGCGTTCGAACCTCAAATAATAGCGATCGCATTCTCATGGGAGTCACAGAAAGGGTACTATCTCGATCTGTCAGAGGAACGAGAATTGAAACTAGAAAAACTTAGATCGATTTTCGCATCCGACAAAAAATTCATTGGTCAGGAATTAAAGACGGCACTGAAAAGCCTCCTTCGCGAAGGGATTGATTTAAATGGGGACCTTTTCGACACCTTGCTAGCCCATTACCTGATTAACCCCGACATGAGGCATGACCGAAGAGTTCTGAGCGAAACATATTTGGGAAAAAGACTGGAGTTACATCCGAAAGGAAATTTTAGCGAGTGGCCTGAAGAAAATAAAATCAACGTCCTATGCGAAGACGCAGATATCGGATTGCAACTCTATCATCATTTTAGCCAGGAACTTCAAAAGGATAATTTAAAAGCACTTTTTGAAGAAATCGAAATTCCACTGCTTCGAGTATTAGCCCAGATGGAACTCAACGGAATCCGTCTAGACACTCCCTATTTATCTGAACTGAATTCTGAATTTTCAAGTCAAATTGAGCAGCTCGAGAATCAAATCTACGAGCAAGCCGGAGAGACCTTTAATATCGGATCCCCTAAACAACTCGGAATCGTATTATTCGAAAATCTTCAACTCTCGAAAAAACCTAAAAAGACAAAAACCGGACAATACGCTACCGGAGAAGATATCCTCACCGAATTGGCAAAAGAGCATCAAATCGCTAAAGATATTTTAGCCTATCGAAGCTTAACAAAGCTAAAAAGCACCTATGTCGATGCACTCCCTCAACAAGTTAATCCGAACACAAAAAGAGTTCACACAGAATTCATGCAGACGGTAGCCGCTACGGGTAGGCTGAGTAGTGTAAATCCGAACTTGCAAAACATCCCCATACGCACCGCACAAGGGCGAAGAATCAGACAGGCGTTTATCGCTAAAGATGAGGATCATATTTTACTGGCAGCAGATTATTCTCAAATCGAACTCCGAATCATAGCGGCCCTCAGCGAAGAAGACACGATGATGGCGGCATTTGAATCGGATCAAGATATTCATGCTGACACTGCTTCAAGAGTCTTTAACGTTTCTATCGATGCAGTCACCAGAGAACAACGAAGCCAAGCCAAGACCGTCAACTTTGGAATTTTATATGGAGTATCTGCATTCGGATTGAGCAATCAAACCAATCTTTCTAGAAGCGAATCAAAAGAACTCATTGAATTGTACTACAAAACCTATCCAAAACTCACTTCGTTCATCGCCGATCAAGTTGCGCATGCAAGAGAGGAAGGTTATGTAAGCACGGTAATGGGTAGAAAAAGATATTTGGCCGGAATTCAGTCTTCCAACGCTATTGTAAGATCAGCAGCCGAGCGAAATGCCATCAATGCCCCTATTCAAGGTTCAGCAGCAGATATCATCAAAAAAGCAATGATTGACATTCATGCCGAACTACAGGAGAAAAAAATGAAGAGTAAAATGTTATTACAGGTACATGATGAATTGGTATTCGACGCACATAAAAACGAGGTTGAGGCATTGAAAAAACTAATAACAGAGCGAATGGAAAACGCCTTCAAACTACCTGTCAAATTGAAAGTAGATATCGGATGGGGAACGAACTGGTTAGAGGCTCATTAAACGCACTAAAAAATCTTAGTTTCAAGTATTTGGAATTCTATTGAATAATTGTACATTTGCAGCCCGTTATATCTAACGAGCAGATATTAAATAGTTTAAAGTAGTGGATACATTAAGTTACAAGACGATTTCGGCAAACGCGTCGACCGTCAATAAACAGTGGGTTTTAGTAGATGCAGAAGGCGAAGTTTTAGGTCGTCTTGCTTCTAAAGTAGCTAAAATCATTCGTGGTAAATACAAAACTGATTTCACCCCTCACGTAGATTGTGGTGATAACGTTGTAATTATCAATGCTGAAAAAGTGGTACTAAAAGGTAATAAAGCGACCGATAAAGAGTACCTAAGACACACGGGTTACCCAGGAGGTCAGCGTTCAGTAACTACTAAAGAATTATTTGTTAAGCATCCAGAGCGTATCATTGAAAACGCGGTGAAAGGAATGCTTCCAAAGAACAAATTAGGTGCTGAATTATTCAGAAACCTTAGAGTATATGCTGGCAACGAGCACGGTCAAGAGGCTCAAAAGCCAACACCAATTAATCTTAACGACCTTAAATAGTAGTACATGTCAGTAGTACACAAGATTGGAAGAAGAAAAACCGCTGTAGCTAGAGTTTATCTTAGCGAAGGTTCTGGAAAAGTAACTGTTAACAAGCGTGATCTAGAAAACTATTTTTCAACTGCTCCACTTCAGTACAAAGTGAATCAGCCATTCGAACTTACCGAAACTGTTGGTAAATACGACGTTAAAGTAAACGTATTCGGAGGTGGAATCACCGGTCAAGCTGAGGCAGTTCGTTTAGCAATCTCTAGAGCGCTATGTGAAATTGACACAGAATTCAGAGCTTCTTTGAAACCAGAAGGGCTTCTAACTAGAGACCCAAGAATGGTAGAAAGAAAGAAATTCGGACAAAAGAAAGCGAGAAAGAAATTCCAATTCTCGAAACGTTAATACCCAAAAAGGAACAATTGTTCCTTTTTATTTTTTTGTATAACCCTGTTTAGTTTAGCATCTAAATAGTTCAGGCGCGAAAATTTTCAACCACTGAATTATTGCTAAATCAGAACGTAAACTAAATGTAATCATGTCAAAAACTGACGTTAAACATCTTTTAGATGCTGGTGTACACTTTGGACACCTAACCCGCAAATGGAACCCAAACATGGCTCCTTACATCTACATGGAGCGTAATGGGATTCACGTAATCAACCTTTACAAAACTGCTGCCAAGCTAGAAGAGGCTAACGAAGCACTTAAGAAAATTGCTGCTTCAGGGCGTAAAATTCTTTTCGTAGCTACTAAAAAACAAGCCAAAGGCATTGTTGCCGAAAAAGCAGGCGCAGTAGGGATGCCATATATCACCGAGCGTTGGCCAGGTGGTATGCTAACTAACTTTGTTACTATCCGTAAAGCGGTTAAAAAAATGAGTGCTATCGATCGAATGAAAAAAGACGGTACATTCAATACGCTTTCTAAGAAAGAAAAACTTCAAGTAGATCGTTTACGTGCCAAGCTAGAGAAGAACTTAGGTTCGATTGCTGACATGACGCGTCTACCAGGAGCTCTTTTTGTAGTCGATGTAATGCGCGAGCACATCGCGGTTAAAGAGGCTCTTAAACTGAATATTCCAATTTTCGCAATGGTAGATACCAACTGCGATCCAAGACCTATCGATTTCGTAATTCCTGCGAATGACGATGCTGGAAAATCTATCGAGGTAATTATGGCTTCAGCTACTGAGGCAATTGCTGAAGGTTTAAGCGCTCGTAAAGCTGAGAAACAAGACAAAAGCGAAGGTGATCTAGAAGAAGAAATCACCAATGCAGCTGTTCTTGAAGAGGCTGGAAACGATTCAGACGCAACTGAAGACACAAAATAATTTAAGTACAACATTATCTTAACCTTGGGGTCGGTAAATTCATTGAACTTTATCACCCATCTTTAATAAAATTGAAATGAGCAAAATTTCTGCTGCAGACGTAAATCAACTGCGTAAAACTACCGGAGCTGGAATGATGGACTGTAAAAAAGCCCTAGTTGAAGCTGAAGGTGATTTTGATAAAGCGATTGAAATCCTTCGTAAAAAAGGACAAAAAGTCGCTGCTAACCGTGCTGATCGCGAATCAACTGAAGGTGCTGCTATCGCATTAGTTAACGATGCTAAGAACAAGGCTGTTGCCATCACACTTAACTGTGAAACAGACTTCGTTGCTAAAAATGATTCGTTTGTAGATTTAGCCAACGAAATCGCAGCAATTGCATTGAACACGAACTCAAAAGAAGAACTTCTTGCTTCTTCTATGGGAGCACTAACCGTTGCCGACAAGCTCATCGAGCAAACTGGGGTAATTGGTGAGAAACTAGAAATCGGAAGCTACGAAACGTTAGAAGCTCCTTTCATCGGTTCTTACATCCACGCTGGTAATAAAATCGCTACCATTGTTGGTCTTTCAGCGAATTTAGAAGGTGCTGAAGAAGCTGCTAAAAACGTAGCAATGCAGGCAGCAGCTATGAACCCTGTAGCCCTTGATGAAGCTGGTGTAGATCAAGAGACGATTGATAAAGAAATCGAAATCGCTAAAGATCAACTTCGTCAAGAAGGTAAACCTGAAGAGATGCTAGAGAAAATCGCTAAAGGTAAACTAGGTAGATTCTTTAAAGATAACACCCTAGTAAACCAAGATTTTATCAAGGATAACAAGCAGAGTGTTGCTGCTTATGTAAAATCAGTTGACGCTTCATTAACAGTTACTGGTTTCAAAAGAGTCGCATTAGGATAATCCTAATTCACTGATAAAGCAAAAGCCATCCTCAATAAGGATGGCTTTTTTGTTTATTTTTGCCGCTAGAA
>JAYPSS010000061.1:6021-7636 GCA_038133115.1 Flavobacteriaceae bacterium
TTCATTCGAAGACGAGCCATGCGTCATCTTGAAAAAGGAAGAGTAGTGATCTTTGGTGGTGGTACAGGAAACCCATACTTCACCACTGATTCTGCTGCGGTATTGAGAGCTATCGAGATTAAAGCAGACGTGATTCTGAAAGGAACTCGAGTTGACGGTATTTACAGTGCTGACCCTGAAAAAGATCAGAACGCAACACGATATAACGAAATAACATTTGAGGACGTTTTGAGAAAAGGCTTAAAGGTAATGGATACCACCGCCTTCACGCTAAGTCAAGAAAATGAACTCCCCATCGTTGTTTTTGACATGAATAAAGAAGGAAATCTAATGAAGGTAGTCACTGGTGAAGACGTGGGTACCGTTGTTAATTTATAAGACTATGAACGAAGAGATACAGATGATTTTAGATATGGCAGAAGAGCAAATGACTGCCTCTATTACTCACCTTGAAAAAGCATTTATCAAAATTAGAGCTGGCAAAGCCAACCCTGTAATGCTTTCTTCAGTTACTGTCGACTACTATGGAGCTCAAACTCCTCTCTCACAGGTGGCGAATGTCAACACCCCAGACGCGAGAACTTTAGTTGTTCAGCCTTGGGAGAAAAACCTACTCGGCGAGATTGAAAAATCGATCATCAATTCGAATTTAGGGTTTAATCCGATGAACAATGGAGACATTATCATCATTAACGTTCCACCGCTAAACGAGGAACGTCGTAGAGATCTTGCGAAACAGGCGAAAGCAGAGTCAGAAGATGCAAAAATAGGTGTCCGCTCTGCACGTCAAGAAGCCAATAAAGAGTTAAAGAAATTAGAAATCTCTGAAGACCTATTAAAAAACGCCGAGTCAGATGTGCAAGACCTCACTGACAAGTTTATTGCAAAGGTTGAGAGCGCCCTTAGCGTGAAAGAGGCAGAGATCATGAAGGTATAACCCAGCATGGGGAAACTAGCAACATTTTTTGAAGGCTTCTGGCCTTTTGTAGCGCGAATCATTTTGAGAAATCGCGTTTGGTGGATTGCTGGTTTATTGCTACTTACCGCATTTTTTGTTTCTCAATGGAGACATGTCAAATTCTCTAATGAGGAAACCTCGGTACTACCCACTGACCATCCAGAAATCATCAAATACACTCAGTTTACCGATGTTTTTGGTGCAGAAGACAACGCCATTTTAATTGCGGTAGAAGGTAGAGATCTCTTTACGGCCAATTCTTTTAACGCTTGGAATAGACTTAGCAAACAGCTAGAAGCTGCCCCCGAAATTGTTTCGGTCGTTTCCTTAGACAATATTGAAGAGATCGTTCGATCGGGCAATCAGCTCGAGGCACAAGCATTTAATCCACGAGAGGCGCTCAGTGACGAAAATGCCAAATCTAAACTCTATCATTTATTTGAACGTCTCCCCTTTTACGAAAACCTTATTTACGATCCGAATAGTAGAGCAATTCGTACCATCGCATTCATGGACCCCGATGTGGTCAACACCAAAGTTCGATCTGAGTTCATTCTCAATGAGTTCAAGAGTCTTGTGGAGAATTTTGAAAGAGTCTCTGGAGCCGATGCAAAAATTTCTGGTATGCCTTATATCAAAACTAGAAATGCAGAGACT
>JAYPSS010000062.1:0-7415 GCA_038133115.1 Flavobacteriaceae bacterium
TGTAATAAAGAAGCCGAACTCTTATTTACTTCTGCGATCTCTTCATTGAGTTTTCCAAAATCAGCAGCTAGGAGTGAGGGTGCTATCGAATGTGCCATAGGGTAAAATTAGCGAATCGATTAGAATTAAAATAGAAACGCCGGCAAAGCCGGCGTTTCCATAATCATCAATCAAAAAACGAACAGCCACGAAAACTGTAAGTTTAGGCAAGATAGTAATTTATCCTAAATAAGTTTTAAGAATTTTACTTCTTGAGGTATGCTTTAATCTTCTAATCGCCTTCTCTTTAATTTGACGAACTCTCTCGCGAGTAAGATCAAAGGTTTCACCAATTTCTTCTAGAGTCATAGAGTGCGCGCCGGCTAAACCGAAGTATAGTCGTACTACGTCTGCTTCTCTTGGTGTAAGTGTCTCAAGAGCGCGCTCAATTTCAGTTCTTAGTGACTCGTGAAGTAATTCTTTGTCAGGGTTGGGTGATTCTCCTGAGCGAAGTACATCGTATAAGTTAGAGTCTTCACCGTCGATTAGAGGCGCATCCATCGAAACGTGTCTTCCTGAGTTTTTAAGAGACTGCTTTACATCTTCTACGGTCATGTCTAGTTCAGCAGCGATCTCTTCAGCAGATGGCATACGTTCATGCGCTTGTTCTAGGTGAGCGAATGTCTTATTAATCTTATTAATCGATCCGATTTTATTAAGTGGAAGTCGCACGATACGAGATTGCTCTGCTAGTGCTTGTAAAATAGATTGTCTAATCCACCAAACTGCATAGGAGATAAATTTAAATCCTCTAGTCTCGTCAAATCGTTGGGCTGCTTTGATTAATCCTAAGTTACCTTCGTTAATAAGATCGGGCAGGGTTAATCCTTGGTTCTGATACTGCTTAGCTACCGATACCACGAATCTTAGGTTAGCCTTAGTTAATTTTTCTAAAGCACGTTGATCACCTGCTTTAATTTTCTGAGCTAATTCTACCTCTTCTTCAGCGGTGATTAGATCTACTTTACCAATTTCTTGTAGGTACTTGTCTAGGGATGCGGTTTCTCTATTAGTAACCTGCTTTGTAATTTTTAACTGTCTCATGTGCGTTTTGGAATGATGTCGCTTAGTTATACGCAGGAAGTTTCGAAAGGTTACAATTATTTATAAAAAAATAAAGGGGAGTTAAAAACTCCCCTTTAAAATCAGCTAGTCTGAATTAGTCTTCAGAGCTTTCTTTTTGATCTCGATCTGATCGGTGATTGCGATCTTTAGATCTGTTGTCACGACCGTGGCGTGAATCTCTAGAACCTCTATTATCTCTGCGATCGTTTCTTGGAGCTCTTTCTACATAACCTTCAGGTTTTTCTAAAAGGGCTTTACGGGAAACTTTCTCTTTCTTGGTTCTTGGGTCAAATCCAAAGTACTTAACTTCAAATTCATCACCCATATTGATTACGTCGCTAACATTTTCAGTTCGTTCCCAAGCAAGCTCGGATACGTGAAGGAGTACTTCGTTACCAGGAGCATCCACATATTCAACTACAGCACCAAATTCAAGCATTTTGATCACCTTAACCCTATAAGTAGATCCAATTTCAGGCTTGAACATTAATGATTCAATGGAAGCGATTACACTATCGATACCTTCTTGGCTAGTACCTAGAATTTCAACAACACCCTCTCCGGTTTCATTCTCGTTGATAACGATGGTACATCCGGTTGTTTTTTGAAGTTCTTGGATATTTTTACCACCGCTTCCGATAAACGCTCCGATAAGATCACCAGGAATATTTGTAGTAACGATTTTAGGAGCATGAGCCTTAACTTCTGCTTTCGGGGTATCGATGGTTTCGATCAGCTTGCCTAGAATATGAAGTCTTCCGTCTTTTGCTTGCATTAAAGCTTTGGTAAGGATTTCGTAAGAAAGACCTTTTACTTTAATATCCATTTGACATGCAGTGATACCATCTGCTGTACCTGTCACTTTGAAGTCCATATCACCAAGGTGATCTTCGTCACCTAGGATATCTGAAAGTACTGCATACTTGCCACTCTCGCTATCAGTAATAAGTCCCATTGCGATACCTGACACTGGCTTTTTGATTTGAACACCCGCATCCATAAGAGCTAATGTACCCGAACATACGGTAGCCATTGAAGAAGAACCATTAGATTCTAATACTTCAGATACCACACGAACTGTGTAAGGACAGTCGGCAGGAATCATATTCTTTAGCGCTCTCTGAGCTAGGTTACCGTGTCCAACTTCTCTACGTGAGGTACCTCTAATTGGTCTCGCTTCTCCGGTAGAGAAAGGAGGGAAGTTGTAGTGTAGGTAGAATGTTTCTTCTCCTTCTAATGACGGCATATCTATGATATTCGCCTCGCGAGAAGTACCTAGGGTTACTGTAGATAAAACCTGAGTCTCACCACGGGTAAAGATACCTGAACCGTGGGTCGATGGTAAATAATCAATTTCACACCAGATAGGACGAATTTCGTCAGTCTTTCTTCCATCTAAACGAAGGCCTTCGTCTAAGGTTAGATTACGTACTGCCTCTTTTTCAACCTTGCTGTAATAGCTACCGATTAGTTTGCCCTTTTCCTCTAATTCTTCTTCAGAAAAGCTCGCTTTTACAGCTTCTTTAATTTCAGCAAATGCGGCACCACGCTCTTTTTTAGAAGATCCAGCTTTCGCAACGGCATAAACTTTGTCGTAAGCAAGTTCATGAATTCTTTGGTAAAGCGCTTCGTCTTTAGCAGCTTCTTCGAATTCACGAGTTTCTTTCTTACCTACTTGTTCTACTAAACGGTGCTGAGCATCACATTGTACGCGAATAGCTTCGTGAGCGAATTTAATGGCTTCAACCATTTCTTCTTCGCTGATCTCCTTCATCTCACCTTCAACCATCATTACTGAATCGTAAGAGGCTCCGATGATCATATCGATATCAGATTCTTTTAATTGTGCTAGAGAAGGGTTGAGAACAAATTCTCCGTTTACACGTCCGATACGAACCTCAGAAATAGCAGTTTCGAACGGAATATCTGATAATTGCAGTGCGGTTGAAGCTGCAAGACCTACAAGGGCGTCAGGAGTGATCGATTCGTCGTATGACATCATCTGAATCATAACCTGAGTCTCTGAATGGTAATCTTTCGGAAATAATGGGCGAAGTACACGGTCAACAATACGCATCGTTAGTACCTCACCATCACTTGGTCTAGCTTCTCTTTTGAAGAAACCACCAGGGTATCTACCTGCTGCAGCAAATTTCTCTCTGTAATCCACTGTAAGTGGTAGGAAATCAACGTCAGCTGCTTGATAATTTGAAACTACTGTACATAGTAACATGCAGTTTCCTGAGCGTACGACTACTGAGCCATGCGCTTGTTTGGCAAGTTTACCAGTTTCAATACTGATTGTTCTGCCATCACCGAGATCAATGATCTCTTGAAATGTTTTTGGAATCATAAAATTGTTAGGATAAATCCTAGTGTTTTGTGCCTGTGGCACGAGTTAAACAATTGGTCAATAGTTGTGTTGTTATGTAGTGTGGTAGACCAATGAAAAACTGAGAAACGACGAGCGTTTCAAAAAAAAAAGGGCATTCGTTGGAATGCCCTTAATAGATTATTTACGGATCCCTAGATCTTTAATAAGCGAACGATACTTCTCGATATCATTAGCTTTTAAATAGTCTAGAAGACTACGACGCTTACCTACTAAGCGAATTAATGAACGCTCAGTATTAAAATCTTTGTGATTTTTCTTTAAGTGTTCAGTTAAGTGATTGATTCGGTAAGTGAAAAGAGCGATTTGCCCTTCTGTCGAACCCGTGTTAGTTTCAGAACCCCCGTATTGCTTGAAGATTTCTGCTTTTTTTTCTTGTGATAAATACATGCCAATATTCGTTAATGATTATTATGTACCTGATTGACGCTCAATCAGGCGGCAAATATAGGCTATTTTTTAAGATAGCTCTTCTACTTTTTCAGAAACTTTTCTCAGTGGTAGATTGAGGATCAAGTCAATATATAAATTGATCTTCTTCTTCAATTCTTTTCTATGAGAGATAAAATCTAAAAAACCATGTTCCTTTACAAATTCTGCCGTCTGAAAACCTTCTGGCAAATCTTGTCCGGTAGTATCCTTTACTACACGGGGACCTGCAAAACCTATTAGAGCACCAGGCTCAGCAATATTGATGTCTCCTAACATTGCATAGGATGCTGTTGTGCCTCCAGTAGTAGGATCGGTACAAAGAGAGATGTAAGGTAGTTTGGCTGCATCGAGTTGAGCTAGCTTAACAGAGGTTTTAGCCATCTGCATTAGTGACAACGCCGCCTCCATCATTCTTGCTCCTCCTGATTTTGATATGATCACAAATGGAGCTTTTCTCTTAATAGCGACATCTACCGCACGTGCGATTTTTTCTCCAACTACACTTCCCATTGAGCCTCCGATGAAACTAAAATCCATACAAGCGATAACAATCTCACGTCCTGCAGATAATCCGTAGGCTGTTCTGATCGCATCGTTTAGTTTAGTCTTTTTCTTAGCGTCAACCAGACGGTTCTTGTATTTCTTCGTGTCTTCAAAATTTAAAGGGTCTTTTGAAGAAAGTTCTTGATTAAACTCGGTAAATGTGTTGTCATCAAAAAGTAATTCGAAATATTCCTTACTTCCAATGCGTACATGGTAATCATCTTCAGGACTTACAAACGCATTTTTAGCTAACTCCTCAGACTCAACTATTTTTCCGGTAGGAGACTTGTACCAAAGCCCTTTAGGGGTGTCTTTTTTCTCCTCCGTAGCGGTTTGTATTCCCTTTTCTGTTCTTTTAAACCAAGCAGATGCCATCGTTTGTTGTTTTTGTTATAGAGTATTCACGTTGTTCAGATCCTCGAACGCTTTTTTCAGGCGAGAAGAGAAAGTGTCTTCGCCCTTTCTTAACCAAACTCTTGGGTCGTAATGCTTTTTGTTAGGAGATTCTTCTCCTTCTGGATTACCGATTTGCGTTCTTAAGTAATCGATTTTTTCGGTCATATAATCACGAATACCCTCTGTAAAAGCGAATTGAAGGTCAGTATCAATATTCATTTTAACCACACCGTATCCGATCGATTCTCTGATTTCTTCAACAGACGAACCAGATCCGCCATGGAAAACAAAATCGATAGGGTTGTGCTCGCTGATATTATATTTCTCTTGAATGTATGCTTGAGAATCTTTCAGAATGGTTGGAGTTAGCTTTACATTTCCTGGCTTGTATACTCCATGAACGTTTCCGAAGGCAGCAGCAATGGTAAAACGAGGTGAAATCTTCGAAAGTTCTTCGTAAGCGAAAGCAACCTCTTCAGGCTGAGTGTATAGTTTAGAAACATCAACATCACTGTTGTCTACACCATCCTCTTCACCACCAGTAACTCCTAATTCGATCTCTAAAGTCATGTCCATTGCAGACATTCTTTTTAGATATTCCTTGCAAATTTCGATGTTCTCTTCGATCGGCTCTTCTGATAAGTCGATCATATGTGAGCTAAAAAGTGATTTGCCTGTCTCTTTGTAAAATGCTTCGCTAGCATCTAAAAGACCATCAATCCAAGGAAGTAACTTTTTTGCACAGTGGTCGGTGTGTAAGATTACTCGCGCACCGTATGCTTCTGCTAGTTGATGAACGTGTTTTGCTCCAGCTACAGCCCCAGCAATTGCAGCTTTTTGGTTTTCATTAGATAATCCCTTTCCGGCATTAAACTGTGCTCCTCCGTTCGAGAATTGAATAATTACTGGGGCGTTTAATGCTACAGCAGTCTCCATAACGGCGTTGATCGTGTTTGAGCCAACTACGTTAACCGCAGGTAGGGCGAAAGACTTTTCTTTAGCAAGTTTGAAAATAGCTTGAACTTTGTCTCCAGTGGCTACCCCTGCAGGGATTGATGATAAACTCATTCGTTTTGTTTTTTGATTATGTTAGTCGACAAATGTAAGAAATGCTTTTAAAAAGGATGATTGATTCCGACATTGAAAATGGGGCGATTGTTTGTTTGGTTATAAAACCAACGATTATCTCCCGAAAATGCAGGATTATAAATCTTCCAACCTAGGTCTACCCGAAACAAGAAATAGTCAAAATCGTAGCGTAGCCCGACCCCAGCACCCACGGCAACATCTTTGAAAGAAGACCACCCCTTGAAAATGGCTTCTTCTACCTCGGTATCGTCAAGAACGTTCCAAATGTTTCCAATATCTGTGAATAGGGCTCCTTTAATACTTTGACTAAGATCAAACCGCAATTCGTTGCTCCACGTGATTTTGAAATTGGCATCGTTAAATTCATTGATTTGATTAGTCGTTCCTGGTCCTAGGGTGTACGCATTCCAAGATCGGATGTCGTTGGAGCCTCCTGCAAAGTAACTCCTAACAAAAGGAACGTTATTTCCAGACCCAAAGGGTATGGCGACACCTGCAAAAAAACGGGTCGCGAATCGAGTATCGTCGCTCAATTCAAAGTGTTTAATGGTGTTAATTTCAGTTTTAATGTATTGAGCAAAAGGAACCTTAAATATGGATTCACTAGGGGATGAATCAATGAAATCAAGAAGTGCTCCTGCGAGCTCAAATTTCAAACCAAACTGTGAGTAATTGGGAGTATTTCTGTTTTCTGAGTTTTGAAACGAATAATTAAAACTTGAGGATACGATGAAGTTGTTCTCTGTGAGGCGGTTTCTGCGCTCTTCGATTCTTCTAACTTCTACGGTCTCTTCCTGTGAGAGCGGCAGTGCTCCTTGTAAGGCTGCATCAATAAATGCATTAGCACCTTCAGGAATATTGAGTTCAGCTTCTTCTATCGCTTGATCGGTCTTGAAAAAACTGATGTAATTACTATCCCCCCTTAGTGGATCTGCTAATAGGTTCAGCTGATCAAAGGTGTTTCGATAAATGGAGAAAAAATTATCAGGATTCAAATGGTTCACATAAGTAATGCTTGGAAACTCGAAAGAATACCTTTTTTTATCGGTGCGATAGTTAAATCGGTAAATGGCATTAAATGTTTGCCTGTCGAGTCCTAGGTTTTTTTGAAAATTTGTTCCGATTTGTAAGGTGGTTTGAGGATGTTTTTGTTCAGAAACAAGATTCGCCGCTGGCAAAATCATCCATAATCGAGGTACGCTAAGATTAATATCTACCCCTAATTCAGTGGTTAAATTATCACTGGGAAGCAAGGAGTTTCCAATGCTGCCACTAAGTGCAAGACTCAGGTTTTCATGAGAGCCAAAAACATTACGTGCGAGTATAGATGATCGGAGCGTAGTTCCTAATTGTTGAATATTAGAATGCGTTAAATCTAAATCGGCATTCAGTGCATATCGCTTTCGGTCTCTCAAATAGATGGATGCGGTAAGTGTTTGGTCGCTTTCTGGTACTAATT
>JAYPSS010000063.1:0-7346 GCA_038133115.1 Flavobacteriaceae bacterium
CGCCGAAAGGAGGTCGAAAACATCCCGATCAGAAGTTTATAGAAGTAGACACTTCGAACATCTTATTTATAGCGGGAGGAGCATTTGACGGTATCGAAAGACACATCTCTAAGCGTCTGAACCGGCAAGCTGTGGGTTATAGCAGCTCCATAGAAAGTGGCCAAATCGATAAAGAAAACCTGCTTCAATACGTAAGCCCCAAAGACATCAAAAGTTTTGGGTTAATTCCTGAAATCATTGGTAGACTCCCGGTACTCTCGCATATGAATCCGCTAGATAAGACCAGTTTACTATCGATACTCACTGAACCCAAAAATGCCATTATTAAGCAATATCAAAAGCTATTTGCGATCGACGAAATCACCCTAGATGTAACTCCCGACGCTTTAGAACTTTTGGTAGACAAAGCCTTAGAACACGATCTAGGAGCCAGAGGTCTCAGAAGTTTGTGCGAAGCGGTGCTTACTGACGCTATGTATGAACTGCCTTCAGAAGAATCAGTCAAGGAGCTGAAAGTAGATAAAACCTACGTTCAGGAGAAACTCTCTGGAGCCTCTGCAGTTGCTTTAGGAAATTTAAAAGCTGCTTCATAGCGCGATCCATTGAGTTATTGCTTATTGAGAACCAATAATTCCTCTATATAGGTTCTACTATTCGACAATCGGGGTATCTTATGCTGACCACCCACTTTGTTCTGCCTATCTAACCACTGATAAAACAGTTTCGACTTAGCAACAACCAGTTCGGGTGCTCTGAGTGTAATATCCTTTAAACGTTTGGCCTCGTAATCAGAATTCAGGTGCTGCAAAGCCTCGTCTAAGACCTGCATGAATTGAGCATAGTCAGAAGGTGCTCTATTGAATTCGATAAGCCACTGATGTGCCCCTTTTTTATTTTCTGACATGAAGATCGGTGCAACCGTATAATCGCTAATACTCGCACCGGTTTGTTCGCAGGCTGTTCTTAGACCTTGCTCCGCATTCTCAACCATAAGCTCCTCACCAAACACATTAATGAAGTGCTTGGTTCTACCCGTAATTTTAATTCGATAGGGATCGACAGAAGTAAATCGAATGGTATCACCAATGATGTAACGCCACAGTCCAGCGTTCGTGGTGATGACCATGGCATAATTCACTCCTAACTTTACTTCCCAAATTGGCACGGCCTTTTCACCAAAACTACCAAGTGTATCTAATGGAATGAATTCGTAAAAAATCCCATAATCAAGCATGAGCAGTAGATCATTCTGGTAATTTCGATCTTGAATAGCGAAGAACCCTTCAGAAGCATTGTAAATCTCGTAGTATTTGAAATTACTTTTTGGAAGCAATCGTTCATATTGAGAACGATAAGGCGTAAAACTCACCCCTCCATGAAAATAGACCTCTAGATTCTCCCAGATTTCAAATAAGTGTTGAGTACCTGAATAAGTATTGATTTCATTGAGTAAAACAAGCATCCATGAAGGCACTCCAGCAAGTGAAGTAACATTCTCTTTGGTGCTCTCAGAAATAATTGCTGCGATCTTTGTCTCCCAATCAGGTAGCAAGGATATTCGATTGCTTGGTGTACTGCTATATTCCACCCACTTGGGCAGGTTGTCGATAAGAATAGCCGATAGGTCTCCGAAATAAGAGCCTTTATCCTTATACAATTCTTTACTCCCTCCTAGCCTAAGGCTTTTTCCTGTAAAGAGTTTGGAGTTCTCATTATTATTGAGATAAAGCGATAATAAATCTTTACCACTTTTATAGTGACAGTCGTCTAGTGCCTCTTGACTTACCGGAATGAATTTACTCTTAGCATTAGTGGTACCACTACTTTTCGCAAACCATTTAATTGGACTTGGCCAAAAAACATTTTGTTCTCCCTCCCTAGTTCTTTGAATCTGATCGGCTATATCCTCGTAACTGACAATAGGAACTCTAGAGGCGAACTCTTCATAGGTGCGAATGCTATTAAAATCATAGTTTTTCCCCACTTCAGTGCTTGAAGCGGTTTCGAGTAATTTCTGCAAAACTTCGAATTGAACCTCTCCCGGATACTGAATAAACAGCTGTATCTGATGAAATCTTTTCTTAAGCAGCCAAGAGGCAACAGAATTAAAAAGAGGCAGCATCATTATTCGTACATTAGAGGTTGTAAAGCTCAAATATACACATCCCTTTCTATGCTTTTTCAGACGGTACTAAAGAAGATGGAAACTGAAGATTTCAGTCCGATCAATTATTTTCTCCCTATCGAAAATGATTTGCTACAAATCAACCAACTCATCGGCAAATCGATTCAAATAAAACACATCGGATATCAATGTCTTGGTTGTGATGACGATCACGGAATTTTCAGACAAGGATTTTGTAAAAAATGCTTCTTCGAATCTCCAATGGCGGGTACTTGGATTATGAAACCCGAGGAAAGTAAAGCACATTTAGGAATCGCAGATCGCGATCTAGAGTTTGAGAAGCAAATGCAATTGCAACCTCACATCGTGTATCTATCCAATACAGGAGCGATCAAAGTCGGAATCACTCGAAAAAAACAATTGCCTACCCGTTGGATTGACCAAGGAGCTCATCAGGCATTAGCTATTTTAGAAGTTCCTAATCGATATCTAGCAGGGGTTGCCGAAGTGGCTTTAAAGGAACACATCAGCGACAAGACTAATTTTAGAGTCATGCTGTCAATGCCAGAATCTACCTTAGATTTAAAACAGCACTGGAACTCTTTAAAAGCTTACGTCCCCAGTGAAGTAAGCGATTTTATCGTCGAAAGCGAAGTCGTTCACCTCAACTTTCCGTTTGATCCGAAAGGTAAAGAGGTTCAAAGCACTAACCTCACCAAAGAGCCAGAACTCAATGGAGTACTTACCGGAATCAAAGGACAATACCTACTTTTTGAAGACGGAAGAGTCTTCAATGTTCGATCACATGAGGGCTACCAAATAGAATTGCGACTTAACTAGTTTCGAACAAGTCAATCTCTTCATTGACTTCTAGTCGAAAGTATCTTCGACATCCATAAACCATCAAATAGAGAATTGGCGTGTCTAGAAGGGCAATTAGTGCCTTAAAGAGAAACCCTGAGAGAACGAGTCCCGTAAATCGTTCCCACTCAATCTCACCGAAGAAACAGAGTAACAATACAACCGAGGTCGTATCGATGAGCTGAGAAGAGAAGGTAGAAAAGTTGTTTCTCAGCCAAAGGTGTCGACCCTTGGTAAGTCTTTTCCAAAAGTGATAGATCTGAATGTCTACAAACTGAGCCAGTAAATAAGCCATCATCGATGAGAACACAGCAACAATTGTATTTCCAAAAACCGTTGAAAATAATTGATCACTAACGGGTGACCATTCTGTTGCACTCACTGACGAGGCAGTATACACAATAAGTAGCGAAAAGACGGAGGCAATAATTCCTACAACCACCACTTTATTGGCCATCTTTTTACCATAGATTTCTGAGATCAAATCGGTAATTAAAAACGTTAGCGGATAGGGTAAAATACCCACTGAAAGTTCGAATAAAGGAGTAGAAAACAAGCTTACCTCACCGAAAGGAGACCAATAAAAAAACTTCTGAAAAATAAGATTTGAAACCACCAAGGAAGTGATAAACATCCCTGCTAGAATCAGAAAGAAATAAAATGCCTGGGGTCGTTTTGAGTATTCCATTACTCAATGCTTAAATCAAAAGGTAAGCGGGCCTGAATGCGATTATACTCATGGTTTTCACTACCTACCGTTTCCCAGAAATTCAGATAATCAGAAACAATGCTAGGAAGTTTGGATGAAATAATAGATAAACTTGCTGCAGGCAAATCTCCCAATAAGCGCTCAAGATCAGATTTATATCTTGGATATTCTCTTAACTTAAATTCATCAATTGCTGCAAGTTCAGCAGCCTTATCAATCGCATCATCGAGCGTTCCAATTTCATCAATAAGGCCAAGCTCTAGCGCTTTTGGAGCGAGATAAACTCGTCCTTGCGCGATGGCATCTACCGACTCGATAGACATTGATCGGCCCGAAGCGACGCGTTCTAAGAAAGTCTGATAGGTTTGTTCAATTCCTTCGGTAAGTTCTGCCCTAAAAGAATCACTAAGCGGTCGTAGGGGCGAATAGGTCGCCGAACGCTCATGCGTACTTAAGGTATAGGAAGAAACACCCCACTGCTGGGCAAGCTCTGAAGCGTTTGGCAAAGTACCAAACACACCAATAGATCCTGTGATAGAGGTCGGTTGCGCAATGATATAGGTTGCTGGGGTGGCAATGTAATACCCCCCTGATGCAGCGACGTCAGAAATAGAAACCACTACAGGCTTTTCCGTAGCTGTTTTTTCAACTTCTCTCCAAATGAGATCAGAAGTAAGTGCACTACCTCCCGGAGAATTAATGCGAAGCACCACCGCTTTTATGTTTCGATCTTCTCGAGCACTTTGTAAAGCTTTATTCATGGTTTCTTGACCCATGATCGTAGGCGATCCCTCTCCATATAAAATACTTCCTTGAGCATAAACGAGCGCAATTCGATCAGAAGAATCGATAGGTGCTGATTTAACCGTTTTAAAGTAAGAACTTGATGAAATCGTATTCAATTTCGAAGAAGCACTCAAGTCATTATTAGAAGACCCGACCGCGCGTTTTAAAGCGTCTTCATACTGATCTTCATAGATGAGACCTCCGATCAAGCCCAATTCTTTTGCCTTTTCTAAATCACTAGTTACCAAGTCATTTACCCAGCCTTCGAAATCAACTCTTGAAACTTCTAATTGATCGGCCATTTGGGCTCCAACCACGTCCCACAAACCATCGATTAACTCCTGAATTTGCTCAATATTTTCTTTTGATGGGGCATCATTAAGGTAAGGTTCAACCGCTGCTTTGTATTTTCCATGTCGAATCACCTCCATACGCAGTCCTGACTTTTCCTGAAACGATTTATAGTAGGTGAGTTCTGATGAAAGGCCACGCAAATCGACAAAACCTGTCGGAGTTACAAATAAACTATCCACCACAGAGGACAAGTAAAACGATTTCTGAGAGTACGAATCTCCATAGGCGTAAATGAACTTACCCGAACTTTTAAATGCAATGAGTGCGTTTCGCAGCGTTTCTGCTTGACTCCATCCCCCAAGAAAAAAAGGTGTTTCAAAGCTAATACCCGAAATACGATCATCTTCGGCGGCGGCGTGAACAGCTGCAACCACCTCATCTAATGCAATCGTTTCTTCAAATAACACAGAAAAAGGATCATCGCCCGAACCTCCCTTGTAATCTACAATGGGTCTATTTAAAGCTAACTTTAAGACAGAGGCGTTAGCAACTGAGGGAGCAACATCAGCGCTTCCGATACCTGCTATAATAAGGACTAAAACAATCCCCATAAACCAGAAGGCGGCAATTACCGCAAAGAAGGAAGCGATAAAACGTTTAAAAAAATTCATAGCACGAACGTTTAAAGCCCTAAAGATACTGAAAGTTGAAGCCTTTTTGTACTTTCGAAGGCCATGAGAACGAGCACCTACTATATTGGGATCGGGAGTAATGAAGCAGATCGACTACTCTACCTTCAAAAGGCATTATTTAGCATATCTGATCAGCTAGGAATCATTCGATCTGTATCCTCAGTTTATGAAAGTCCGGCCCTCGGTTTTGAAGGTGCAAACTTCCTAAATGCATGCTTGGAGTTAGAAAGTGCACTTGCTCCCGAGCGGTTGTTACAAGCCTGTTTAGAACTGGAGAAATCCTTCGGAAGAATACGATTAGAAAAGGGATACGAGAACCGACCATTAGATATTGATTTACTGATGGGCCCTACAGCGATAAATACACCTTCACTTGAGTTACCTCATCCGAGGATGAACCATCGCCGTTTCGTCATCGAACCTCTCTGTGAAATTGCGCCGCACCTGAAAATCGCAAGCCAATCGATCAAGGAGGTAAAAAAAATACTAGAGAAAGACCGATCTCAACCCATCACTAAAGCTAAGACTAGTCTACTACGGAGCAAAAAAGAACTCTGGCATACGAGTAAAAACGTAGTATTAGAAGGTTGTATCGGAGTAGGAAAAAGCACCCTATGCAAAGCGATTGCAGAGCGTTATGAACTAAGCTCAAGATATGAACGATTCGACGAGAACCCTTATTTGGAGTCTTTTTACAAAGACCCTAAGGCCTATGCACTACCCGTCGAATTACACTTTTTACTCGATCGATTTGATGCCTTAAAAACCAACCAAGCCGCTGAAGGTTTGGTTAGTGACTATCACCTATCCAAGTCGTTACTTTTTGCCAAAAACAATTTGAACGAAATAGATTTTGAACTTTTTAGTCGCTACTATCGGTGGGGTGAACGACTGCTGAAAGCTCCAGGACTTTACGTTCTTCTAGAGAATAGTCTCGATAGAATTCTCGAAAACATTAAAAAAAGAGGGCGTAGCTACGAACAAAATATCGATCCAGAATATCTGAGATCCATAACTAAGGGATATCAAGATTTCATCAAAAGACAAAAACGATGGAATATTTTGGTTATCGACCTCAGTCTACTCCCGAGTTACGAGGATCCCAGTTTTTTTGATACCGTTATTGAACGAATCGAGGATGCGCTGCTCGAAGTTCACTGGAAGAAACAAACCAAGAAAACCAACAGAACCAAAAAAGGATTAACACTTTTTTAAGAAAAAAGTTGCATTTAACTAAAACACTTAGTTAATTAGGCTTGGCATTTTTTGCTAACTAACTCAAACTAGAAAGACCCCTTCGAATGATTTCAAGGGGTTTTTTGATTTTGGCTAAAACAATGCCACAAAACTACTCCTGCAGAAACCGATACGTTCAGCGAATGCTTGGTACCTCCTTGTGCAATTTCAATAACCCCATCACACTGATCAATCACCTCTTGATCAACTCCAAAAACTTCATTGCCGAAGATTAGCGCGTATTTTTGGTCAGATAAGGGCATAAAATCTCCTAGATCTGTGGCTGAAGAAGCCTGTTCAATCGCCCATATCTGATAACCTCGCTGCTTGAGTTCGGCGATAGCTTCTAGGGTTGAAGGCCATTTACTCCAAGCTACACTTTGCTCAGCTCCAAGGGCTGTTTTGCGTATTTCCTTACTCGGAGGAGTTGGCGTAATTCCACATAGCATTAGTTCTTCAACTAGAAAAGCGTCAGAACTTCTAAAGATAGATCCCACGTTATGGGCACTTCTAACCTCATCAAGCACCACCACAAAACGTTTATCGATCGACTTAAAAGTATCGATATCGGGTCGACCTAATGCCTGATTTTCGGTTTTAATAAAGGGAGTTTTCATATTTTCGACAAAGCTATGGCAAAAAA
>JAYPSS010000064.1:0-4584 GCA_038133115.1 Flavobacteriaceae bacterium
AACTAACGGTTGCTCAACTTCTCTTAGAAGAATTAGGAGTCAATCGAATTGAAATTGCCTCAGCCCGAGTTTCTAAAGGGGAGCTCGATGCGGTTAAACGAATCACTGACTGGGCTTCAAGTAAAGGATACTTAGACCGTGTAGAGGTGCTAACCTTTGTGGATAACGGAGTCTCTTTAGATTGGATGATGGAAGCTGGTGCAAAGGTTCAAAACTTGCTCACCAAAGGCTCGATGAACCACTTAACCCATCAGCTAAGACAAACTCCGCAAGAACACTTCAGTCTCATCGCAGCCAACCTAAAAACCGCTGCAGCTAAGGGAATTACTTCTAACATTTATCTTGAAGATTGGAGCAATGGAATGCGCAACTCAAGAGAATATGTTTTTGAGTTCCTAGATTTCTTAAGTACCCAGTCGGTTTCGAAGATTTTACTACCGGATACTTTAGGAGTATTAACCCCTGACGAGACCTTCAGATGCTTAAAGGAAATCATCGAACGCTATCCAGATCAACACTTTGATTTTCACGGGCACAACGACTACGACCTAGGCGTTGCTAATGCACTGGAGGCTGTACGCGCTGGAGTTCACGGCTTACACCTCACGGTAAACGGCATGGGTGAGCGAGCAGGTAATGCACCGCTAGCTAGTGTCATTGCAGTTCTCAATGACTTTGAACCTAGTGTTAAAACCGATGTAAAAGAAAAGGCGCTTTTTAAGGTGAGTCAACTGGTTGCTACCTTCAGCGGTTTTCATATTCCAGTGAATAAACCTGTAGTTGGTGCAAATGTATTTACGCAAACCGCCGGCATTCATGCTGACGGAGATGCCAAAAATAACCTGTATTACAACGATCTACTCCCTGAGCGTTTTGGCAGAAAACGCGCTTATGCTTTAGGAAAAACCTCGGGTAAAGCGAATATTGCCAAGAACCTCTCTACACTGGGGATTACCTTAAGTGAGGAAGACCTCAAGAAGGTAACTGCTCAGGTAATTGCACTAGGAGACAAAAAACAGAAGGTAACCTTAGACGACCTACCCTACATCATCTCAGATGTATTAGGAGAATCAAGCTATGAGCAGCATGTTAAAGTGACTTCATACGTACTTACTCATTCAAAAGGACTAAAACCTTCGACCACGGTGAGTCTTCAGATCGGAGATGAAGTGCACGAAGAAATTGCCTCAGGAGATGGCCAGTACGATGCCTTTATCAATGCGGTTCGAAAAATCTATAAGAAGAAGCAGTTAGAACTTCCTAGGCTTGTGGATTATTTAGTGATGATACCTCCCGGCAGTAACTCTGATGCTCTTTGTGAAACTACCATCACTTGGAAGCACAATGAGCGTGAATTTACCACTAGAGGGCTCGATGTAGATCAAACCGTATCGGCCATTAAGGCTACCGAAAAAATGTTAAATCAAATTACTACCTAATGAATTATACTATTGCACTGCTTGCTGGCGACGGGATTGGACCAGAAGTAACCGCCGAAGCTGTAAAAGTGAGCAACGCGATTGCTAAAAAATTCGGCCACGAACTGAATTGGAAACCTGCACTAACCGGAGCTGCTGCTATTGACGCGGTGGGCGATCCTTATCCGCCAGAAACTCATGAAGTTTGTGCAAGCTCTGATGCCGTATTATTCGGAGCAATTGGTCTCCCTAGATTTGATAATGATCCTTCTGCAAAGGTACGTCCCGAGCAAGGATTGCTTCGTATGAGAAAGCAACTGGGGCTGTTTGCCAATGTGCGTCCAACCTTTGTTTTCCCATCGCTTATCGACAAGTCTCCTCTTAAGAGAGATCGTATCGAAGGAACCGACCTTGTTTTCGTTCGTGAACTTACCGGAGGAATCTACTTTGGAGAGCGCGGAAGACAAGACGAAGGTGAAACCGCTTACGACACCTGTACGTACACTCGCGAAGAAATCAAAAGATTAGCTCGCAAAGGTTTTGAACTTGCGAGATCAAGACGCAAGTCTCTTTGCCTAGTAGACAAAGCGAACGTACTAGAAACCTCTAGACTTTGGAGAGAGACCCTTCAAGGAATGGAAGCAGAGTACCCAGACGTGAAGGTAACCTACGAACTAGTAGACGCCGTTGCCATGCGACTGATTCAATGGCCTAGCGTATACGATGTTCTAATCACCGAAAACTTATTCGGAGACATCCTTACCGATGAAGCCTCTGTAATTTCTGGGTCAATGGGACTCATGCCTTCAGCATCTATCGGTTCAGAGGTAGCACTTTACGAGCCCATTCACGGTTCATTCCCTCAGGCGACTGGCAAGAATATCGCTAACCCATTAGCAACCATTCTATCAGCTGCGATGATGTTCGAAATGTCATTCGATCTGAAAGAAGAGGCCGAACTCATTCGCTCAGTGGTGAATCAGTCTTTAGCTGACGGTGTAGTTACTGAAGACCTTGCTGACGGCGCAAAAGCTTACAAGACTTCAGAGGTCGGAGATTATTTGGTCTCGCTCATTGAAAAAGCATAAGTAATGAAAACAAAAAGGGCGCCGATGGCGCCCTTTTTTATGGATTAAATTGAAGTGATTAAACAATCTTCTTCATGTCGGTCATTGCTGTTCTAAGCGTGGTTCCAATCGCCTCGATAGGGTGATTGCGTAGAGCGGCATTCACTTCGATCAATCTCTTGTTATCTACTCCGGTTGAAGCAACACCTTTACCAATGACATCGGTATCAATGGTCTTCATAAAATCAGTAAGTAGTGGCTTACAAGCATGATCGAATAAGTAACATCCGTACTCTGCCGTATCAGAGATCACTCGGTTCATTTCGTAAAGCTTCTTACGAGCGATGGTGTTAGCGATCAGCGGTGTCTCGTGAAGTGACTCATAGTAAGCCGACTCTGATTTGATACCAGCGTCTACCATAGTTTCATAGGCTAATTCAACACCGGCACGAACGAAAGCGACCATAAGAATTCCATGGTCAAAGTACTCTTGCTCATCGATAGCGGCTGAAGTAGCTTCGGTTTTCTCAAAATTTGTTTCTGCAGTAGCTGCTCTCCAAGTAAGAAGGTTTTTATCGTCATTTGCCCAGTCTTCCATCATTGTTGAAGAGAAGTGACCTGACATGATATCGTCCATGTGCTTTTGAAATAAAGGAGCCATAATGGTTTTTAGCTCTTCAGATAATTCGAAAGCTTTGATCTTAGCACTGTTAGAAAGTCGATCCATCATATGGGTAATACCACCGTGCTTCAAAGCCTCGGTAATGGTTTCCCATCCGTACTGAATCAATTTCGCAGCATACGCTGGCTCGATTCCCTTCTCAACCATCTTATCGAAAGAAAGAATAGAACCGGTTTGAAGCACTCCACAAAGAATGGTTTGCTCTCCCATTAAATCTGATTTCACCTCAGCAACAAAGCTTGACTCAAGTACACCGGCACGGTGTCCCCCTGTAGCAACTGCATATGCCTTTGCTTGTGCTAGACCTTTACCTTCAGGGTCATTCTCTGGGTGAACGGCGATAAGAGTAGGTACTCCGAAACCGCGCTTATACTCTTCACGAACCTCTGAACCTGGACTCTTTGGAGCAACCATGATTACCGTAAGGTCTTTTCTTACTTGTGTACCTTCTTCAACGATGTTGAATCCGTGAGAATACGTAAGGGTAGCTCCTTGTTTCATGTGTGGCATAACCGCCTCAACAACTGCTGTGTGCTGTTTGTCTGGAGTAAGGTTAATCACTACATCCGCAGACGGAATAAGTTCTTCATAAGTACCTACTTTGAAGTTATTCGAAGTTGCATTCACGTAAGAAGCACGCTTTTGATCGATCGCCGATTGACGAAGAGCATAAGAAATGTCTAGTCCTGAATCGCGCATGTTTAACCCTTGGTTTAGACCCTGAGCACCGCATCCTACGATCACGATTTTCTTGCCCTCTAAAGCAGATACGCCCTCAGCGAACTCGTCCGAAGACATGAAACGACATTTTCCTAGTTGAAGTAATTGCTCTCTAAGTGAAAGCGTGTTGAAGTAATTAGCCATAATTATTGGTTATTTTCTGTAAAGGAATTTAAAATTTTTGAAATGCCCATTGGGGCTTTGGTTACCGAAAGACGGCCTGATCGAACAAATTGAAGTAATCCGAAAGGAGCCAGTTGCTCTCTTAATTGTTCAGTCTCGTGTCTAAATCCGGTCTTTTCGATAACAAAAAACTCAGGAGAAACGGTAACGATACTCGCATGACTCTGCTTTATGAAGTTTTGAATCTGTCGTTCCTCGAAAAGGAAGTTCGTCTTTACCTTATAAAGGGCAGTCTCTTGAAAAATCGTCTCCTCATCGGTATGATAAAAAGCCTTGATCACATCGACCTGCTTTTCAATCTGCTGTACGAGTTTTTTCACTTGAGCCTCGGTCACATTCACAACGATCACAAATCGAAATACGTCTGTGATTTCAGAAGGGGAAGTGGTTAGACTCTCAATATTGATGTGTCTTTTTAAGAAAATCGCTGAAATACGGTTTAGTAAGCCAACGTTATTTTCTGAATAAATCGAAATAGTATAAGTGGTTGTCATTACTGTAAACGAATTTCATT
>JAYPSS010000064.1:4684-7308 GCA_038133115.1 Flavobacteriaceae bacterium
GTTTGAAAGATCGTACCTAACTCTTGAATCGTCATTTGGTAGCCACCATCACCAATCACTGCAACTACTTGTCGATCTGGGGCTCCCATTTTGGCACCAATCGCAGCAGGTAAGGCAAACCCCATAGTACCTAAACCACCTGAGGTTACATTACTCTTCGATCTCACAAATTCTGCATATCGACAGGCAATCATTTGGTGTTGTCCTACATCGGTTACAATAACGGCATCAGAACCTGCTGCCTTATTCACCGCCACGATCACCTCTCCCATGGTTAAACCTTCTTTGGTTGGCTTTGTATCTTTCTCAATAACTACCTCGTATTCTTTGGCGTATAATTCGTCAAAGCGAGCTAACCAAGAATCCAATTTTTTCGGAGCTACAAGTTCAGTAAGTGCAGCAAGGCTTTGCTTACAATCACCTAGTACCGGGTAGTCGGCATGAACGTTTTTATCGATCTCTGCCGGATCAATTTCGAGGTGTATTACCTCAGCTTGAGTGGCGTAAGCGTCTAATCTACCGGTCACGCGATCATCGAATCGCATTCCTATAGCGATAAGCACATCACATTCCTGAGTGAGCAGGTTAGGCGCGTAGTTTCCGTGCATACCTACCATCCCTTTATTAAGCGGATGTGAAGTCTCCAGTGCTGAAAGACCTAGGATTGTCCAAACTGCAGGAATACCTGACTTCTCTACGAATGCCTTGAATTCAGCCTCAGCGTTACCGAGAATTACTCCTTGTCCCCATACAATCAGCGGTTGCTTCGCTTTATTGATCGCTTCAGCAGCTGCTTCTACTTGACTTTGATCTAAAGTCGGAACCGGCTTGTAGCTTCGAATACCCGTACACGGCTTGTACTCAAAATCAAGCATTCCGAATTGAGCATCTTTCGTAATATCGACGAGAACAGGTCCTGGTCGTCCAGATCTAGCGATGTAAAAAGCACGAGCCAGAATTTCAGGAATCTCTTTTGCCTCAGTAACCTGATAATTCCATTTAGTGACCGGAGTTGAAATCCCAATGATATCTGTTTCTTGAAAGGCGTCAGATCCTAACAAATGTGAACCTACTTGACCCGTGATGCAAACCATTGGGGTTGAATCAATTTGCGCATCGGCAATACCGGTGATTAAGTTAGTTGCTCCAGGCCCTGAGGTAGCTATTGCTACTCCAACCTTTCCTGAAGTTCGGGCGTAACCCTGAGCGGCATGAGTAGCACCTTGCTCGTGACGGGTAAGCACATGGTGCAGGTCGTCTTGAAATTTGTACAACTCATCATACACGGGCATAATCGCACCTCCTGGGTATCCGTAGATAAGATCTACACCCTCTGCGAGAAGGCAGCGAATTACCGCCTCAGCTCCACTTATATGCATAGCTTTTTCTTTCATTTATAAATCGGTCACACAACCTTTAGAGGCTGTTGAGACATTTTTAATGTATTTGTATAAAACCCCGCTTTGGAATTTGTAAGGAGGTTGCTTCCACTTACTAGCACGCTCAGCAAGAACCTCATCGCTCAGATGAACGTTTAAGGTGTTGTCTTCGGCGTTAATTTCAATAATATCTCCATTCTCGATCAGTGCGATTGGGCCTCCTTCTTGAGCCTCAGGAACAATGTGTCCTACTACGAAACCGTGAGTTCCTCCCGAGAAACGTCCGTCAGTAATCAGCGCCACCGACTTTCCGAGTCCGGCACCCATAATTGCAGCGGTAGGCTTAAGCATTTCAGGCATTCCTGGTCCCCCTTTAGGGCCTTCATAACGAATCACCACTACCTCGCCAGGTTGTACCTCTCCGTTTCGAATACCATCATTCGCTGCATACTCTCCTTCAAAAACACGCGCAGGTCCCTTGAACTGAAGGCCTTCTTTACCAGTAATTTTTGCAACACTTCCTTCAGGAGCAAGGTTACCCTTTAAAATTCGAATGTGACCCGATTCTTTGATCGGTTGATTGACCGGATAGATCACGTCTTGATCAGCCTCTAGCGAAGGAACATCTTTTAGGTTTTCTGCTAAAGTCTTTCCTGTCACCGTCATACAATCGCCGTGTAACATGTCATTCTCTAACATAAACTTCAGTACTGCAGGAACACCTCCTACTCGGTGTAAGTCTTCCATTAAGTACTTTCCACTAGGTTTAAGATCGGCCAAGAATGGGGTCTTATCCATCAGTGTCTGAAAATCATCAATGGTAAAATCAATTTCTGCCGCTCTAGTAATCGCTAAAAAGTGAAGTACCGCATTCGTAGAACCTCCTAATACAGCAATCAGTCGAACTGCATTTTCAATTGATTTACGAGTAACGATATCCTTTGGCTTCAGGTCAAGCTCGATTAATTTTCTAACGGCAGCACCTATGCGCTCGCATTCTTCTTTTTTGTCAACGCTAACCGCAGGGTTCGAAGAGTTGTAAGGAAGCGTCATTCCTAGGGCTTCAATAGCAGAAGCCATCGTATTGGCCGTATACATACCACCACAAGCTCCAGCACCGGGACAAGCATTTTCAACCACTGAATTAAACTCAGCCTCATCAATCTTACCAGCAACTTTCTCTCCCCAAGCTTCAAAGGCAGATACTACATCTAATTTTTTACTGTTATGACATCCAGAGGCAAT
>JAYPSS010000065.1:0-7210 GCA_038133115.1 Flavobacteriaceae bacterium
TACGCCTCAAAAGATCATTTCGACGGATTTTTTATCGCGTTACTTGAGCGAAAAACCTAATTAAAATACCTTTGGAACTTAACCACATTCCGCTATGATTCTATTTTTCGGAACTCCATCACAATTGATTTACGCAGTACAAAGTACTGCCAACCTCGACGAGAAGACTATTGAGAAATTAGAATGGCTATTTGGCGGATTATCACTCATTCCCGAAGAGTCTGTTGAGGGGATATTTGTCGGCCCTAGAGCCAGTATGATCACTCCTTGGAGTACGAATGCGACAGAGATCATCGCTAATATGGGCATTGAAAGTATTCAAAGAGTAGAGCAATTTACCGCATCAGATGATCAAAGTAGTTTTGACCCTATGCTAGTGGTGAAACACCAAGGATTATCTCAAACCTTATTTGATGTAGCTACCGCACCAGCACCTGTTGAGGCAATTACCGATATCTCAGCTTATAATCAATCAGAGGGACTAGCACTTAGCGATGACGAAGTTGCTTATCTGGACGACTTGAGTAAACGTCTAAAACGTCCACTCACCGATTCAGAGGTTTTTGGATTCTCACAAGTAAATTCGGAGCACTGTCGCCACAAGATTTTCAATGGCATCTTCGAAATTGATGGAAAAGCCATGCCGAATTCACTTTTCGGCATGATCAAAAGAACCTCAAAAGAAAATCCTGGAACTATTGTTTCTGCCTACAAAGACAATGTTGCATTCATTAAAGGACCTGAGATTACCCAATTTGCTCCACAGAGAGCCGATCAGCCTTCGAATTATGAAGAGAAAAAACGTCAAAGTGTTCTTTCATTAAAGGCAGAAACACACAACTTCCCAACAACGGTAGAGCCCTTTAATGGTGCTGCAACTGGTTCTGGCGGAGAGATAAGAGACCGTCTTGCCGGAGGTACCGGTTCTATTCCACTTGCAGGAACCGCAGTTTACATGACCAGCTATGCACGTCATCGTGAAGAAGAACTAGGATGGGAAACACAACCCCCAGCAAGAAAGTGGTTATACCAAACCCCTTTAGACATTTTAATCAAAGCTTCAAACGGAGCTTCTGATTTTGGAAATAAATTCGGTCAACCACTCATCGTTGGTTCTCTGCTTACGTTCGAACACCAGGAGACTGAAGAAGGCAAAGATCCTAGAACGCTTGCTTTTGATAAGGTAATTATGTTGGCAGGAGGTATTGGTTACACCAATGCAGAATACGCTCAGAAAAACAAACCTTCAAAAGATGATAAGGTCGTTATCTTAGGTGGTGACAATTATCGAATTGGAATGGGAGGTGCCGCAGTATCTAGTGCCGATACAGGAGCCTTTGGTAGCGCCATTGAACTTAACGCAGTACAGCGCTCTAATCCAGAAATGCAGAAAAGAGCGGCAAATGCCATCCGAGGACTGGTAGAAAGTAGTGAAAATCCCATAGTATCGATTCACGACCATGGCGCAGGAGGACATTTAAATTGTTTATCCGAACTCGTAGAAGAAACTGGTGGTAAAATTGAAATCGATGCTTTACCGGTTGGTGACCCTACCCTATCCTTTAAAGAACTTATCGGTAACGAATCTCAAGAGAGAATGGGATTGGTAATCCAACCCAAAGACACCGACCTGGTTCGAAAAATTGCTAAAAGAGAACGAGTTCCGTATTTCGAAGTGGGTGAGATTACAGGAGATATGAGATTCGTGGTATCCTCTTCGAGTAAAGGAGAAAAAGCGCTTGATCTTGACCTTATTGACCTTTTCGGAAACGCCCCCAAAATGGTTCTTAGCGATACAGATACCCAGAGAGACTATGCTGCGATCGATTTTGAATTAGAGCATTTTCACGATTATTTAGAAGCGGTTCTTCGTCTTGAGGCTGTGGCGTGTAAAGACTGGCTTACCAATAAAGTGGATCGTTGTGTCGGAGGTAAAGTAGCTAAGCAGCAATGCGTGGGTAGCCTCCAAATCCCCCTTCAGAACTATGGAATCTCTGCTCTTGACTTTACCAGCAAAAATGGAATTGCTACATCAATCGGACACAGCCCGATCAGCGGTCTTATTGACCCCGTAGCAGGAAGTAAAAACAGTATTGCAGAGGCGCTCACCAACATCGTTTTCGCTCCTCTTGAGAATGGACTTAAATCGGTTTCCCTTTCTGCAAATTGGATGTGGCCTTGTAATAACGAAGGTGAAAATGCAAGACTTTACAAAGCAGTAGAAGCGGCATCTAACTTTGCAATTGCTCTAGGGATCAATATTCCTACAGGTAAAGATTCGCTATCCATGAAGCAGAAGTATGCGGAACAGGAAGTTTTATCTCCAGGTACCGTGATTATCTCGGCTGCAGGTCATTGTAATGACTTTACAAAAGCCGTAGAACCCGTTTTTAAACCCGGTAAAGGAAAATTATTTTATATCAACCTTTCTGCAGATTCATTTAAACTTGGTGGATCTTCCTTTGCACAAACGCAAAATAAAATCGGGAACTCCGCACCAAGCATAGTAAACAATCAGGCTTTTAAAGAAACTTTTGATTGGATTCAAGATCAAATTAAAGCCGGAAATATCGCAGCAGGTCACGACGTTGCATCCGGTGGTTTAATCACTACCCTTCTTGAAGGATGTTTTGCGGAAACAGAATTAGGAGCTGAAATCAATCTATCCGCTTTAAGCGATCAGTCTCTTATTGAAGTGTTATTTTCAGAAAATGCAGGGGTTATTTTACAAGCTACGAATGAAGAATTTGATCGTATTGCAAAAAATTGCCCACTACCCTGTATAGAAATAGGATCAGTAACCACTGAGCCTCGTGTGAAGATAAATTACCACCACGTAGAAATCGGTTTAGAAATTGAACGACTGCGTTCAATTTGGTTCGAGACTTCGTATTTATTTGACAAACGCCAAACGGCGAATAGCCTAGCCGAGGTTCGTTATCACAACCTGGGTAAGCAGCCTCTGAACTTTGTGTTCCCTAAAAACTACCAGCGTGAGGCCTTCACTGTCGAAGGAAAACGTCCTGTCGCGGCTATTTTAAGAGAGAAAGGAAGTAATTCAGAGCGCGAAATGGCCAATGCCCTTTATCTAGCTGGTTTCGAAGTGCGCGATGTTCATATGACCGATTTGATGAGTGGACGAGAAACACTCGAAGATGTTCAATTCTTAGGTGCTGTCGGAGGATTTTCGAACTCAGATGTACTTGGATCGGCAAAAGGTTGGGCGGGTGCCATCAAATACAATGAAAAGGCGAAAAAGACGATCGACAACTTCTTTGCTAGAAAAGATACACTCTCTGTAGGGATTTGTAATGGATGTCAATTATTCATGGAACTTGAACTCCTTTATTCCGAGCACCATACCCACGGTAAGATGGTACACAATGACTCTCACAAGCACGAGAGTAATTTTACTTCTGTTACCGTAGAACCCAATCATTCGGTAATGCTTTCTTCACTCGCAGGAAGCACACTTGGAGTATGGATTTCTCATGGCGAAGGAAAGTTTGCTCTTCCTGAAGCCAAAGAAAATTATCACATCGTCGGTACTTATGGGTACGATAGCTATCCGGCCAATCCTAACGGAAGCGATTATAACGTGGCAATGCTATGCGACCCATCAGGGCGTCACTTAGCGACCATGCCACATATCGAGCGTTCTCTATTTGCATGGAACTGGGCACAGTATCCAGAAAGCGATGATCACTTCAGCCCATGGATCGAAGCATTTATCAATGCTCGTAAATGGATTTTAAATTGTTAGGAATATCCCGTATTTTGGAGGTTCTAACAATTTGCTAACATGAATAAGGTAACACGTCTCTTTGATTTCGCTTATTATCACTTAGAGAACCATCCATTAGAAAAACTATTCTCTACCAAAAAGAATGGTGAATGGAAGAGCATCAGCTCTCAAGAATTCATAGACACTGCTAACGCGATCAGTCGTGCACTCATCGAGATGGGTGTGAAAGCCAATGATAAAATTGGGCTGATCTCGATGACTAATCGTACTGAATGGTGTTTAATGGACCTTGCGGCACTTCAAATCGGAGCACAAACGGTCCCCATCTACCCCACAATTTCTGAAGAGGATTACGCCTACATATTGAACCATAGCGAAGCGAGCTACTGTTTCGTTTCGTGCGAAGAGGTGTATCAAAAGTTAGCATCTGTAAGGACCGAAGTTAAAGGACTTAGGGAGGTTTTTAGCTTCGATCAAATTGAAGGTTGTAAAAACTTTGAGGAGCTTCCAAAGCTAGGTGCGTCACTCGACAATCAAGAAGAAGTCGAAAAGCGAAAAGAAGCCGTGCAGCCCGAGCAATTAGCAACACTTATTTATACCTCTGGTACTACCGGAAAACCAAAAGGAGTAATGCTTTCTCACCACAACATTGTAAGTAATGTTTTATCGGCACGATCTAGAGTACCCTTCGATAAGGGAGCTGTAGCGCTTAGCTTCTTGCCTTTATGTCACATTTTTGAGAGAGTAATCATTTATATCTATCAATACTGTGGCGTTACCGTTTACTTTGGTGAAGGACTAGACAAAATCAGTGATAACATCAAAGAAGTGAAACCTTCGGTGATGACCGTGGTACCTAGACTCCTCGAAAAGGTTTACGACAAAATCGTCGGAAAAGGAAAAGAACTTACCGGAATTAAAAAGTCACTATTCTTTTGGGCATTAGAGTTAGGGTTAAAATTTGCACCCTACCATCGATCTGCCCTTTACAATTTCAAATTAAAAATTGCCCGAAAATTGATCTTTTCAAAGTGGCAAGAAGCCCTTGGAGGTAACCTAGAGCTGATGGTCTCTGGTAGTGCTGCCTTACAACCTCGATTGACCAGAGTTTTTGGTGCTGCAGGCATTCCTGTTATGGAGGGTTATGGTCTTACTGAAACCTCACCTGTTATTACCGTAAACGATCAGCGCGATGGGAATTGGCGCATAGGCACCGTCGGTAGACAAATCGATGGTATCGAGGTGAAAATTGCAGAAGACGGTGAAATCCTATGTAAAGGACCCAATGTGATGATGGGCTATTATAAAGACGAGGAAAAAACGAATGAAGTCATTAAAAACGACTTCTTCCACACCGGAGATATTGGAGAATTTGACAGCGATGGTTTTTTACGCATCACTGATCGTAAAAAGGAAATGTTCAAGACCTCTGGTGGTAAATACGTTGCTCCACAACTTTTAGAAAACAGGTGTAAGCAATCACTATTTATCGAACAGATCATGGTGGTGGGTGAAAGCGAAAAAATGCCAGCAGCACTGATCCAAATGAATTTTGATTTTATTAAAGATTGGGCCGACAAAAAAGGAATCCAATTAGAAGCAGATCGATCGACATGGGGAACTAACCCTAAGGTGATCGATCGCATTAGCAAAGAAATCGATGAAGCCAATGAAGGTTTTGCAAAGTGGGAAAAGATCAAGCAATTCAGATTGACTCCAGATGAGTGGAGTATAGACGCAGGACACCTTACCCCTACAATGAAACTTCGAAGAAAAGAAGTCAAAGCCAAATACCTAGACCTTTACGAATCGATTTACAGGGAATCGTAAAGCACTGAATACAATAGATTTATAAGACCTGCTAGTGTTAGCAGGTCTTTTTATTTCTTTTCAATTTATTATGCATGCATAATAAATTGACGTATCTTAGAGCCAATGAGCTCGAAAAAACCTCTTATCGATCATTCCCTTAGAGCCACTTGGCAGGCCGTATCAAAAATGTATAGCGAAGTTGCTAGCCAATACGGTATTACTATGGCTCTTGGACTAACTTTACTGAATATCGATCCCAAAAATGGAACAGCCTCTACGGCACTCGGTCCTATCATGGGAATGGAACCCACTTCTTTATCTCGTTTAATTAACTCCTTAGAAGAGCTGCATCTAGTTGAGCGTAAGCCTAATCCGGAAGATGGTCGCGGCGTTATCGTACACCTAACTCCAGATGGATTAATCAAAAGAGATTTTATTAAAAAGCACGTTTATAGGTTCAATGAAGCCGTAACTAACAAGGTCTCTCAAAAAGATCTAATAGGATTTTACAACACTATTGAAGCTATAAATTCGACCCGTTCAGAACAACTTTTTGACTTTCAACAATCCTCTAATACGATCCTATGAAAAGGAATATAGAAAAAGTAGCCGTCCTAGGCTCAGGAATAATGGGTAGTGGAATTGCTGCTCATCTTGCTGGTATCGGCCTTCAAGTTCTTCTGCTAGACATTAGCCCTAAAGAACTTAATGAAGACGAGAAGTCTAAAGGATTGAGCCTTGACCATCCGAGTGTACAAAAGAGAATTGTTAATGGCTCTCTAAGTAAATCATTAAAGTCTAAGCCCTCTCCGATTTACAACGCTTCATTCGCTGACCGAATTAAAACAGGAACCTTCGAACATGATTTGCATCAAATTGCCGAAGTCGATTGGATCATTGAAGTAGTTGTAGAAAGACTTGATATCAAGAAACAGGTTTTTGAATCGGTTGAAAAACACCGAAAGCCGGGAACGCTCATTAGTTCAAATACATCGGGAATCCCAATTCACCTAATGGCTGAAGGAAGGAGTGAAGATTTTCAGCAACACTTTTTGGGTACTCACTTCTTTAACCCTGCTAGATATCTTCGCTTATTAGAGCTTATTCCGGGGCCAAAGACCAAACAGGAAACGATTCGTTTCTTCGAACATTTCGGAAGAAAGTTTTTAGGAAAGTCAGTTGTGGTTGCTAAAGACACTCCCGCATTTATAGGAAACCGGATCGGGATATTTAGTATTCAAAGTCTTTTTCACCGCGTGAAAGACCTTGAAATGACCATTGAAGAGGTGGATAAACTTACAGGTCCAGTTATTGGAAGACCAAAATCTGCCACATTTAGAACCGTTGATGTCGTTGGTCTGGATACATTAGTTCATGTGGCTAATGGAATTAAAGAACACTGCACCTCTGACGAAAGACACGAACTATTTAGCTTGCCTGATTTCATTGAATCGATGATGGAAGCTAACCGACTGGGATCAAAAACAGGAGAAGGTTTTTACAAAAAAATCCAGAAAGACGGTAAATCTGAAATCTTAAGTTTAGAGCTAACCACCGGAGAATACCGCGCAGCTAAAAAAGTAAAATTCGCCGCACTGGAGAAAACCAAAAGCGTAAGTAATGTTGCCGACAGGTTTCCTATACTAGTTGGCG
>JAYPSS010000066.1:0-7197 GCA_038133115.1 Flavobacteriaceae bacterium
AGCGTATCACAGGTGAAACGTTCTTTTTTGTTCTGAATTGGGGTAACTACTTCTGCACCAGAGGCCTTAACCTTAAGCATCAATTTGGTAAGCTCTAAGCGTTCTTGTTGAATTGATGCTTGAATTTCTTTATCCTTTTCAATGTCGAAATAAGTAGCACCTTCAATAATGGTTTTTTCGGCCTTACTATAGACTGAAAGTGGATGTCCGCTCCATAAAACTACATCTGCATCTTTACCTACTTCGATACTTCCGACCTTGTGATCGATATGAAGAAGTTTGGCAGGGTTAAGGGTAACCATTTTCCACGCTTCAAGTTCAGAAACTCCTCCGTATTTTACGGTTTTAGCAGCTTCTTGATTTAATCTACGCGACATTTCAGCGTCATCGGAGTTAATAGCAACAGTCACTCCCTGAGACGCCATGATAGCAGCGTTGTAAGGAATAGCATCTTTTACTTCGTATTTGTAGGCCCACCAATCACTGAAGGTAGATCCACCTACACCGTGCTCGGCCATTTTGTCGGCTACTTTATAACCTTCTAAAATGTGTGTAAAGGTATTAATCCTGAAATCGAACTTTTCAGCCACTTTCATGAGCATGTTAATTTCACTTTGTACATACGAATGACTGGATATGAATCTTTTAGACTCTAAGATTTCTCCAATGGTTTCAAGTTCTTCGTCTATTCTATAAGGCTGTTTGCTCTTTTTCTTGGCAAGGTATTCTCTACCTCTAGTGAAATAGTCAGTAAATACCTGTTCAACTCCCATACGTGTTTGAGGGAATCTCGAATTGGATGCCCAATTCGATTGTTTCACATTTTCACCAAGTGCAAACTTGATAAAGCCGGGGGCTTCCTTAAAGAGCATTTCGTCTGCTGTAGCTCCCCATTTTAGTCTTAAGATAGCGGATTGACCTCCAATCGGGTTAGCTGAACCGTGAAGAAGCTGTGCAGAGGTAACCCCTCCAGCTAAATTTCTGTAAATGTCTAGGTCTGTTGGATCTATCACATCAGACATACGAACCTCCGCAGAAGAGTTATGTCCACCTTCATTAATGGCTAGGGCGGCGATGTGAGTATGCTCATCAATAATACCTGCGGTTAAATGCTTGCCAGTGGCGTCTATCACTTGAGCAGATTTAGCTTTTAAATCCTTACCAACTTTTTGAATTTTCCCTGATTTGATATGAACATCTGTGTTTTCAAGAATCTCAGTTCCTGTCCATACAGTTGCGTTCTTAAACAAAATTTCTTCAGCCCTTGGTTGTTCGCTGTATCCATAACCCACATTGGGATAGCGTTCTTTGAGATCGTAGCTCACTAGCTCCTCAGAATCTTTATTTTTAGATTCAGAAATAGCCGCTGATGCTACCATAGATACCGGGTGCGAATCGCCGTTTTCGTCAACGAATCGACCACTCAAAAGGTCACCTTCTTTTTTAAGGGTAGCTCTGTAAAGTTGTCCAAGACTATCTGAAAGACTCACGGTTAACCAGTAGTTGGCATAATTTGATTTTACTTTAAGTTTCTCGTCCGCTCTTGTTGCAGCAACTTTTGGTTTTCCTATACTACCGGTAATATTGAGTTTGAAGTCTTGTCCATTATGGTTTAGGGTATATTCACCTCTCAGGTCTGGGGTATTTCGATCCTCATAAAGGTGTTTGTGACCATTCACCCAGTGCTCAAAAAGAGTAGTTTCGTTTTCAAAAATAGGACCAGAGGTAACGGTGAAATTGGCTTTCATACCCTGTTTCAAGGCTCCAATTTCTGATTGTTTACCTAGAATTTCTGCAGGCACTGTAGTAAGCGCCGCAAGAGCATCAGCCTCGCTTAAACCTCTTTCCATCGCTAATGCGACTTGTGTTTTTAGTTGATTTGCTGATTTCAGTCCTTGTGTGGTAAAAGCAATACGAATTTCATGATCTCTTAGAATTTTAGCATTCGATGGTGCTTGATACCAATGACGCATATCCTTAAGAGAGACGTAATCTGCGTAAGTAGGGTCAGATACATCGTAAGCTTTTGGGAAATTCAAAGGGACAACAACGGTAGCGTTGAAGTTTTTTAATTCTCTAACGTATTGGTATTCATCTCCTGACCCTAAAACATGGTATTTGATGCCAAATTGTTGACCTATTTTCAATGCACGAACGGTATTTCCGTTGGCACCTGCCTCAAAGAATTGTGGAAGATTTTTTTGTGCAATCAGTGCTTCTAGTGCACGGTCTTTAGTGGTAACATTACCTGAAGCATACCAATTCAAGTCGTGATTGAGCTGTCTAAGAAGCGCCATAGCTCCCATTAGTGAGCTAGGGTAGGATTGAGTGGACTGAATACTTTTTGAAAAGGAAAAATAAGATCCTGAACGGTCCTCTAAAATTCTACTAGAGGCATCTCCCTTGTCGTCTAAAGCCACCAATAAACTGGTTCCTCTTGCAATACCATCTGCTCTGTGTGTATTTACCACACCAAACCCGGCTTTTCGAAGATCATCTGACTGATTCGAATTATAGGTAAAAAAGTCGATCGCATTGGTTTCTGAACGGATGTGATCATTCCAATAAAAACCTTCTCGCGTGGGTTCGTATTGTGCAGATCTCCCTGCACTTGATTGGCGCTTCGGTTTTTCTATCCCGAGCTCGCTAAACACCTCGATAAAAGAGGGGTATATGTGCGTTCCAGACAAATCGGTGACTATAGCATTGCTTGGAATTTGTACTTTTCTTCCGACCGATACCACTTCATCGTTATAAATGAGAAGTGTCCCGTTTTCAATGACGGTTGTCGGATCTACATGAATAGTGGCACCGGTAAATGCTCGGTACACCTGTTCGGTGGTTTTTACCTCAGAATGTGCAGGAAAGTAATCTTGTGCATATCCTAAGACAAAAGCCATAGAAAGGGCTAAGGTTAGTAGTTTTTTCATCTTCAGTTTTGTTTTTACTTAAAAATAGGAATTGAAAGGTTCTCCCTCAAAAGATTAACGTTTGGGTAGCTCTGCTAAGAGTTCGATAGAGAAAACAAGATCTGCTCCTGGAGGAATTACATTGCCCGCTCCATTGCTGCCGAATCCGAGTACAGAAGGAATGCGAACCCAACGAAGTTCTCCAACCTTCATGGTCATTAATGCTTCTTTAAATCCAGCAATCATGGCCGCGTCAGGGTCTACCGAGGTTTTCATTGGGATAAATTGGCCTCGATGCATCGCGTTAATTTGATCAAAGTTTTCATCTCTTTCAGCGATTGATTGAATATTGGTGTCAAACAAGGTTCCGTCGACGAGCCATCCTGCGTAGTTAACTGAAATTTCTGTACCAATCGCTAAGGTTTCTCCTGTACCCTGACGTTCAATGACATATTCAACGCCTTGTTCACTTAATTCAGCATTTTCAAAACGTTTTTCGAATTCGTTCTGACGTTCTTTTTTGGCCTCAGCATTGCGCTTAACTTCTTCTTCGATTGCATTGAAGTAGTCTTCTAAGGTTTCAACCGCATTGAATTTTTTCGCTTGACTCCCAACTCGTATGATTTCTACCGTTTCTAGAGTCACCGGTTCTAGCGGTCGATCGGTCGGGTCGGTTGGGGTGGTAGCGATTGAATCTAAAGTTGCTTCTCCTGAAACTAATCTTCCGAAAACCGTGTGTTTACCGTCTAACCATGGGGTTTCTTTATGGGTGATAAAAAATTGACTCCCATTGGTAAATGGACCCGAATTCGCCATCGATAGCACTCCTTTAGAATCATGTCTTAAAGTATCTACAAATTCGTCCTTAAATCGATATCCAGGACCTCCTTGCCCAGTAGCAGTAGGATCACCTCCTTGAATCATAAAATCATTAATTACTCTGTGGAACTGAGTTCCATTGTAATAAGGTTGATTTGCATAATTATCGCTTACGCGTTTGCTGTTTCCTTCAGCAAGGCTTACAAAACTTGCCACTGTAATTGGAGTTTCTTCACTGTGAAGTTTTAGCAATAACTCTCCTTTTGAGGTAGTCATTTTGGCATACAGACCATTTTCTAGATCTCCGTTTGGATTAGTGCAAGAGATTAAAGTAGTTAATGCTGCTGCGAAGAGTAAGGACAGGTTAAATTTCATTAGGTAGGGCATTAGAAGTTAATGATTCAATATAATTTGGTAATAATGAGGTAAACAAATCAATGGTTTCTTTAAGGCTTGAAAAAGATTTTCCTCCTGCGGCGTTTTTGTGTCCGCCTCCGTTAAAATGTGCGCGTGCAAATTCATTCACATCGAAATCTCCTGTCGATCTGAATGACATTTTTATCGAGCTATCTTCTGCGTTTTCGATGAAAATAACTGAAAAACAACAACCTTTGAGACTTAATCCGAAGTTCACAAATCCTTCAGTATCCCCTCTTTTAAATCCGCAAGATTTTTTGTCTTCTTCGGTGATGATCATATAGACACTGTGGTAATCTTCTAGGTAGGTTAGGGAGTCTAGACACCTTCCCATTAGTTTAAATCGACTCAGTTCACTTTGCTCAAAGAGTAGCGCATTAATTTTAGTTTTGTCTGCACCTTTTTCGAGAAGGTCCGCAGCAATTAAAAGCGTAGTTGCGCTGGCGCTCGGATATTTGAAATTCCCCGTATCTGTGACAATCCCTGTATACAAGCAATTCGCAATTGCTGAATCGATTTGATCGGTACTATTTAAATGTTTTGCTAAATGATAAATCATTTCACAAGTAGAGCTCATCGAGGTGTCGCTGAAGGTGTATTTGGCGTAGTCTGATGGAGAGATATGATGATCAACCATTAAAATGGGGGCAGAGCTATTTTCAATGAATTCTCCTAAAACCCCACATCGCGATAAATGATTAAAATCGAGGGTGCAAATAAGACTCGCTGAATCTAAGGCCTTTTTGCATCCATCTAAATTCTGATCGGCCAGTAAAATTTCGTTTGCACCGGGCATCCAACCGAGAAAATCAGGAAATGCATTGGGCGAACATATCGTCGTGGTATGGCCAAATTTTTTCATTAAATGAGCCCAACCTAAACACGATCCAAGAGCATCACCATCAGGATTTTGATGAGGTATGACGACTATGTTTTGAGGGGTTTCTAGGTACTCTGATAGACCAGCGATCGTTAATAAACTCATAACTTCGAATATACAATTAATTTGATTTTAACTTGCTACTTTTAAAGACGCTTTAAGGCGTTCTAAATCGTTTCTTTATGATTAAAAAACTCCCTTACCTAGTCCTTGCTTTAGTAGTTGCATGCAGTCAAAATCCGAAATCTGAAAGCAAAGAAAGTCTGGTTTTTGTCGAAGATATACTGCCTCATTCGAGCCGTATCGCCTTTGGCTCTTGCAATAATGCCTATGCACCCAATGAACTTTGGGATGATGTTTTAATGGCACAGCCAGAGGCATGGATATGGGGTGGAGATATTGTATACGCAGACAGTGATGATTTTGAAACGATTGAGAAGCATTACCGTCGTCAATTAGAAGATCAGGAGTACAGACGATTAACTGAGTCATCGAAGATTCTTGCTACCTGGGATGACCATGATTACGGAATGAATGATGGAGGGGTTACTTTTTCTGCAAAAGAAAAGAGTCAAGAGGCTTTTTTAAACTTTCTAAAGGTAGATCAGAATGATCCAAGAAGAGATCAAGAAGGAGTATATTATTCTGAACAAATTCAAACAGAGGGGCATACGGTAGAAGTAATACTGTTGGATACCAGATATTTTCGATCTGACTTAACTGAAGGGACAGAGGGTAGACGCTACGATCCCAATTACGATGAAACAGCTACTATGTTGGGCGATACTCAGTGGGATTGGCTTTCTCATCGATTAACCACCTGTACTGCTGATCTTATCTTACTTGTGTCGAGTATTCAGTTTTTGTCATCGGAGCACGGTTATGAAAAGTGGCAGAATCTTCCTCACGAACGTGAGCGCTTGATTTCACTATTAAACCAAGTAGATCAGCCAGTAATGGTTTTGTCTGGTGATCGCCACATTTCAGAATGGTCAGTGCTTAAAACTGAAGAAAAAGAAATTATTGATTTTACCTCGAGTGGGCTTACTCACTCTTATGAAAACTTTAGTGGAGAACCTAATGCACTAAGAGAGGGTAAAGTGGTTTCAGTACCCTCTTATGGACTTCTTGATATCGATTGGGAAAAAAGAGTGGTTACGGGTAGGATGGTCGGCAATGGTAATGCAGTTTTACAGGAGCATTCTTTTAAGTTCTAATTTTACCTACTTTTGCAGAAAATTTTAAATAATATCCATGTCTGGAAGTAGAACTTTTACCATGATTAAGCCAGATGCTGTTAAAGCAGGTCACATCGGGGCTATTCTAGAACGTATTAATGCTGCAGGCTTCCGCATTGCGGCGATGAAGTACACACAGTTAAGTAAGCGTGATGCTGAATTGTTTTATGCGGTGCATGCTGAGCGTCCATTTTACGGAGAACTAGTTGATTTTATGAGCAGCGGACCTATTGTTGCTGCCATTCTTGAAAAGGACAATGCTGTTGAAGATTTCAGAATTTTAATCGGATCTACCAATCCTGCAGAAGCGGCCGAAGGTACTATTCGCAAAGCTTTTGCTAAAACTATTGGTGAAAACGCGATTCATGGTTCAGATAGCGATGAGAATGCTGCTATTGAATGCGCATTTCACTTCTCTGGAAGAGAGATCTTCTAGGTTGTCAAACCAGTAATACCGACTTTACATAATCGCCATTTAGTGCTTCATTGTACATGGCGATTATTTTTTTTCTACCAAACAGTAGTTCCTCTCTCAGGACTGCTGAGCTCAAGTACACCTTTAGCACCCCTTTAGAGAATTGAACGTTTTTCGTGTAATTAGCCACGCCGGGTCCCATAATCTCTGGCCAAAGTCTAATCACCTCTGCCTCTGTAAGACCTTTTTCAAGTTTATTGGTCTCTATAAACTGCCTGAGTACCTCGCTAAGACTTTGTTCTTTGTCTTTTCTCATTCTAGGTGATGAATTACATAGGGTCTGCCGGTTGCTTTTACTACTTCCTCCGTTCTACTACTATTGGTGTCACTAATAAATAATTGACCGAAGAAGTCGTTTTCTACAAGTGCCACAAGGCGCATTACTCGCTGATCATCTAATTTATCAAAGATATCATCTAACAGAACGATCGGTTTTTGATTTTTTTGATTTTTAAGAAA
>JAYPSS010000067.1:0-7193 GCA_038133115.1 Flavobacteriaceae bacterium
TGAAAATCGATTTCGTTTCCGCCATTGGCTAGGAAAGTCGCTTTTTCCTTTTCCTGTACCTCCTTTATTTTAGTGTCGAACACACGTTTAATTTGAGAAACATGCTTTCCGATTTTCTCCACAGGAGCGTTGATTAATAGACGCTGTAACTCTCCAACTAGATTGTCTAGTTCTAGGTGTTTGTAGCTATCTGGTTTAAGCTCAATTAACTCAAATGCTAAGGTTGATTTCTCTGCAGACTGATCCTGATTTCCCATACCCTTTTCTCTTAGGTTCTAAAGCAAAGTTAAACAAATGCTTATGCACTCAAAGGGAATTCCATATTTCCCATGATTTTTCAGCTTGCCATTTTAGCATCATTGATCCGTTGCAGATCCTACTTCCGCGAGCTTCACCTTCTTTAAGAAAAGCTGTTTTTTCTGGTCGATAAACGAGATCAAAGAGGTAGTGTTTAGAATTTAGGTGCTGGTAGGGAAAGTTTGGCTTTTGATTCACATTGGGATGGGTTCCGAGCGGAGTGCAATTGATAATGATTTCGTGCCCTTCGATTCGTTCTTTATCCAAATCTTCATAGGTTAAATCGATTTCGTCGTTTGACTGTCTTCCTATTTTGGTGACTCGGATTTCCATCGATTCTAAGGCGTAAATCACTGCTTTTGCAGCGCCTCCGTTTGCTCCAAGTACCAGCGCATTTCGATCTTTAGTGCTAAGTAAGGGTTTGAACGAGTTTGAAAAACCATAGACGTCAGTATTGTGTCCTACACGCTTATTATTTTCAATATGGATGCAATTAACAGCTCCAATTTTAGCTGCTTCAGGGCTTAATAAATCAAGGTGTGCAATAATGTCTTGTTTATAGGGTATGGTGACATTGCATCCCTTAAGGTTCTTGGTTTCCCAAACTTTTTTTAGTTCGTCAAGACTTTGAAGATCAAAGTTTTGATAGTGGTGAGGGAGATTTAAATACTCAAACTTTTCTTTAAAAAAAGCCCTAGAAAAGGAGTACTCAATATTTCTCCCGATCAGTCCAAAATTAAGTGCTTCTGTACCTTCCATAATATTCAATGGAATATACAATAAGAAATCCGGTCACCATAAATACCATGGCAAGTATTGATTCTGTAGTTGACCAGTCAGGCCAATATCTCGAATAATTACTCACAATTTTATGACCATCACTATCTAGGAGGTACTGTCCCGTTTCAGAAAGTTTATAAATCGCCTTTTTCCATGGCCAAACCACGGGTATTGAACCAATAATAAATCCTAGAATAATGGAGATAGTTAATTTTCTAAACTTCTTCAAAACATAAACAAGCAGATTAGAAAGGGACACGAGACCGGTAATGGAGCCAAGTGTAAATACGGCTAACACTTTGAGAAGTCGAATGTTTTCAGGTTCTTGAAGCAATTGAAAATTCCCCTTGATCAGATAACCAAAACTTAGATAAAGCGCATTCACTGAATCGACCAACAATAGCACGTAGTTTCCTAGTAGGATAAGAAGAAATGATCCAGAGAGTCCGGGTAGGGTCATGCCAGTAACACTGATCATGCCGCAAAGAAAAACATATAGCAAATGATCATTAGGTGCGATTGGAGGAATAAAGGCCAGCATAACACCAACGATTCCACCCGATCCTATTCCCCATAGAATTTCTGTGGACCATTGGTCAAACTGTTTTGAGATAAAATGCACAGATCCCAAAATCATTCCGAAAAAACAAGACCAAACCCATATTTCGTAATGAGTTATCAAGTAATCTAGTGCTTGTGCAACACTGAAATAACTGATTAGCATCCCCAGGATTAATAAACTGAGGAACTTACCATTCACGTGTCGAAAGAAATTTTTCAAATTTCCTTTGAATACCAAGGAAGCCGCCTTTCCATTAAATTGTTTCAGGGAGTAGATAAATTCTTCGTAAAACCCACCTACGTAAGCAATAATTCCTCCTGAAACTCCAGGTACTTTATTAGCAGCACCCATTAGCATCCCTTTGAAGATCAGTGCGATAAGATCAAATAAGGAACGTTCTTTTTTCAAAACAGTATGGTTTTACAATCTAGTTTGTGTTCCCAACTTTGAAGCCTTTTCTAATCCTATGATCAAGAATAGACCTAAAAGCGACAGTAAGATCGCTAGTAGTAGTTGATCACTATCTAAACCTAAACTGGGTAGATATAAACTGCCACTAGCATTGTCTTTCCATGGCCAAACCGCCGGAATAGATCCTGCTATAAACCCGGTCATTAATGCTAATGTTGCATTAGGGTACCTGTGAAAGAACCATTTCAGAATTCGTGCGAATGAAAGTAATCCGATAATCGCTCCGGCTCCGACTACTGCAATGGTCTTCAGATCTCTTTGATGAACGGCTTGAAGGATTGGCTCATAACTCCCTAATATCACTAGTATGAACGATCCAGAGATACCTGGTAAGATCATCGCGCAAATTGCTAGTGCACCTGAAAGAAAGAGGTATGGAAGGGTTGAAGTATCTTCTCCTACAGGTAAAAAACTAACCCCTGCGGCTAATAACACACCTAATAAACCGGCAATAATGACTAAACTTTGTTTACCCTTTATCTGCTTCACCATTAGCAAAATACTACCTAGAATTAGACCAAGAAAGAAGCTCCAAATTAAGATAGGATGAAATTCTAATAAGTAGCTAATTCCCTTTGCTAAGGTTAATACACTTGCGAAAATCCCTGCAAATAGGGTAATTAGAAATTTTAAATGAATTTTTTCGGCAACAAAGGCGAATCCTTTGTTGGATAGTTCGCTGAGCAGGCTAGGTTTTATATTGCTAATGGCGTCTAGAAGTTTGGGATAGATACCACTAATAAGAGCTATTGTGCCACCGGATACTCCAGGTACTACGTCGGCAGCACCCATAGCCATACCTTTCAAAAAGAGTTCAAGTGATTTTTTAAGATTCATAATCTTATGCTTTGTGAACTGAGGTACTTCAAGCAGTCCCTGAAGGCTTTTTCTTTTCTAAATAAGACTTAAGCCAGTCGAGTTCACTCATTTCTTCAAAGTAGAAATAAAAATAATCAGCAGCGGATGAATCTAAACGCATCGCTTGACACAGTGTGTTTTGTGCTTCATCTCTTTCATCTAAGAGTGCGTGAATACCTGACTTAATAAACAGAAGCGCTGCTTCTTCAGGATGATGCTCTAAGGCCTCTAAAAGACATTCAATGGCTCTTGAATAATCTTTTTGTTCGAGTTGAATGCTGATCCATTTAAGGTAACTGTTGAATTCGAAGTTGCCTAACTCGATGCTCTGTTCAAAAGCATAGTCCGCTTTCTCGATTTCTCCTAAACTGTGGTAGATGTGTGCTGCTCTTCTCCAATAAAGGGCATTTTCACCATCGATATTAAGCGCTTTGTTAATATGTTCTTGCGCCTTTAGTAGGTCTCCACTAACAAAATAGTGCTTCGTAAGGGCAAGCCAACCTTTATCTAATAGTGGATCTAAATGTACAGTCTTATAAAAGTATTGCTCAGCCAGGGAGTGATTGCCTAATTTTTGATGACAATATCCAATTCTTAAATAGGCTTGCGGAGTAGGAGCATCCCATTCGAAACAGAACTCATAATTTTCAATTCCCTCATTGTATCTGCCAAGCTTTTCAAGAACATAACCCTTTTCGTAGTACGCCCCGCTAAATCGATCATCCGATATAATCGCGAAGTCAAAAGCGGCTAGAGCTTCTTGAAATTTTTCCAATGCGACATACATCTTACCTAATTGATGCCAAGCCACCTCGCTGTAAGGATTTTGCTCCAAATAATTGTTCAAGTAACTGATCGCTTCCTCGTATCCTTCGGTGAATTCATAGCAATAAACGAGATTGTACATCGAGGCGTAATCCGTTGAATCCAGGGTTAAACAGGTAGCAAAGTGAGGAATGGCTTCTTCAAAAGCATCTAAATAGAGATATTCTAGACCTAATAAAGAATGTACATCAAAAGACTCTGGACAGAATTCGAGGGCTTTGTTTAGAATTGCTATGGCGCCTTCATGATCGTCGCTTTTCGATAAGATATTCGCTTTTTGAATGAACAATTCTTCATTCATCGGATCGAAGATTTCTATTTCTTCGATAAGCATTCTTGCTTGATCTAATTTATCCTCCGAGACAAGAATCTCTATTTCTAAAAATTTTAGTTCAATCGCCTGTGGGTGCTGTGCTTTTCCCATCTCTAAAGCGCGCTTTGCCAATAGGGTTTTTCCTTGCCCTAAGTAGTGATGGATGATTTCTTCAAAGTCCTCGGAATCAAAGAAATAAACGTCATCCGTTTGAAGCATAGATTCGAATTTTCGTATGGCTTGTTCAGGATGTTCGTTAGGGTTTCCCATAATAGCTTGTTGGTATTTTAAATTTACCTATACCACATGGGGGTGGGGTTAGAAAAGCGATTGAATTATCAACACTTTAGTTAACAAGAGTAGCGATCCAGTACCGATAAGATGGTTGCACATCCCTTTTTCAATTCTTTCTCTGATATACTCAATGGTGGGGTGATGCGAACCGCTCTTTTCTCGTATAAGAGCCAAAATAGAATGACTCCTTCCTTCATTCCCTCAATGACTAAGTGATTGGCGATTTCAGGATCTTTAAGAATGAGCGCTAGCATAAGACCTTTGCCACGAATTTCTTCAATAAGCGGATGCTTTAATGTTGCTCGAATTAAGGCTTCGTGTTGTATGGCTTTGCTTTGATATTTCTTGACTTCAATTTCTTCTAAGGTAGCAAGCGCTGCGGCTGCGATTACAGGATTCCCTCCGAAAGTGGTAATGTGACCTAGACGTGGTTTATAACCCAATAAGCTCATGTTTTCCTTGCTACTCACGAACGCACCTACGGGTAAGCCACCAGCCATTCCTTTTCCAATCACTAAAATATCGGGAGTGATTCCATAGTGCCGATAAGCAAAAAGTGCTCCTGTTCGGCCAAAACCTGGTTGAATTTCATCCAGTATTAAAAGGGCTCCTATCTCCTCACAACGAGCTTTGACCTTTTTTAAGTATCCATTTTTAGGTTCAATAAAACCAGCTCCTCCTTGAATAGTCTCTAGAATTACAGCAGCCGTTTCAGAGGTAATATGTGCTAATTCTCTATCCTCATTGAAGGAGATATGGCCTACACCGGGTAATAGCGGTCTGAATGGGTTAATACGTTCCTTGTAATCCATCAAACTAAGGCTTCCATAAGTATTGCCATGATAAGCTTGCTTAGCGGCGATAATTTGTGTTCTCCCTGTAACCGCTTTAGCCAGTTTCAGTGCACCTTCTACCGCTTCTGTACCTGAATTTACCAGGTATACATTCGATAATTCAGGTTCTAAAGCATCCGTTAATTTCTTTGCATACTCCAGAACGACTTCTTGAATAAATTCTCCATAAACCATCACATGACTATGCTTTCGCATTTGCCGGTTAACAGCCCTTCGAACTCTCGAATTAGCGTGACCTACACTTACGGCAGAAACACCCGCGACTAAATCTAAGTAGCGTTTTCCATTTACATCGTAGAGATAGCTACCTCTTGCCTTCTTGATCTCTAATCCAAGGGGGTGTTCGTTGGTGGGAGCTAGTAAAGATTTAAACTGTTCTAAACGACTCATTTTTTTAAACCCTTAATTTTTTCAATAAAAGATTCTAAATCCCGGGTACGTTCTTCGCCAAACCATTGAAACCCTTCAAGTAGTTTTTGATCCTCTGGAAAATCCGCATAGGGGTAAAGGGTTCCATTCGGATTTCGGAGAAAAGTAATCCTACTTATTTCGCCTTCTTCAAAATTTAAACGAATGGCACTACAAGTGGTTTGGTTGATTCCGATTAGGGCACCCTTGTCATCGTATAAGTAATAGATTACTTCGGCGTTTTTGTCGAGAAGTGCACTTTCTAACCCATTCGACAAGAATTTACCTTGTAGATTAACACCTTTGGCTTGGTTATACCCAATTTGAGCAATCGTGTCAAGGGTTGCAATGAAAGCGTTTTCTATAACATATAAGGAGTCAAGCGCATTGGTTTCAGGGGTATTTGTAAAGTAGATGTAGTTTCCTGTAAGTTGACTTTCGCCACTCCATATAATAGGATTTCCAATAAGCTCGGTAATACCTTTTTCATTGGTTACTACGATACTGTCACTCTTTCCACTGAAGTCTGTCTTGAAAAATCTAGCATTGGGATACGCAAATAGATCTCTTGCCTTATCTGGCCCTGTAACAAATAGATAGGAGGCGTGAACATACAAAGAATCGCTTTCTACTCGTTTTGCAATGATTGACTTTCCTGTAGCTACAAGCGAGTCTTTTGCTTTAAATATTTCAGTGAATTCAGCCGATAATCGACTTTCATTAATCGAGTCTAAAACTTTTACATGACCACTTGCTGCAGCATAATTCTCTAATTGATTGAAATAGATAGAATCGCCGAAGAGCTTTCTTAAATCATAGTTGATTTTGGTGTTTGTTTTCCCATAACCCTTCTCGTTTTTGGTGTCATAACTTCCTTGTTCGAAATAAAAGGTATAGTCTTCACCGGTAATAGTGGTAGGGCCAAAAAAATCTGCAACTTCATCTTCGGTATGATAGTCAAGTCGATCAGAAATAAGATTGAACTTCTTGTTTTCTAAGGTAACTGACTCCTCGAAACGGTATAGTGATTGTTCGATTAGGTACTTTCCTTTATTACTCTTCAAGGTGTTTTCTTCATCGATTAGCGTACCGTATGAAGGATAATAAGCCTCTTGATTCTTACGATCGAAATAGAGCGTTTCAGTGGTAAGGGTAGAAGTAGGGCTTGTTAAACGAACTTTTTGTCTGGCTTCGGCAAGCCTGGTTATTCCGCTGTATATTAATTCTTTAGAATTTAAAATCAGCGTATCTCCTTGATTAAATACGATGTTCCCATAAGCTTCGAGGCGATTCTCGTCTGCATATAAGTAGGCGATATCACAATCTAATAAGGCTCCTTTATGTCTGAACCGAACGGGTCCTGATTCATCTCTTTCAAAAATGGAAGCCCCTGGATATTTATCCTCTGATTTAGAGAAGTATCCTCCATAGAGTACCTCTATTTTTGCAGTTTCTTCAGATTGAGCAACCGCAAAGTGACAAACAAGCGCTAGGCCGAGTGTCACTAACCTTTTCATGCTTTTCTGAATAA
>JAYPSS010000068.1:0-1928 GCA_038133115.1 Flavobacteriaceae bacterium
ATTATCCTCGTCAAGACGAAGATAGGTATCTGTAAAGGCCGCCTCCTTCATTTTAAAGTGCTTAGAAATTCTTTGAATGTCGGCTGAGGTAAATAGTGGGCCTGTAGTTTTGCAGCAATTCGCACAACTGAGGCAATCTACTTCTTCAAATACTTCGTCATGAATTTCTTGAACTCGGTAGTCTAGATCTTTAGGGGGTTTTTTCGATAGCTTTTTCAAATAGGTAGAATGAGCTTTAGCTCGATCTTTAGCTACCGATTTTAACTGATCTAAGGACGGTGTTTTCATGGATTGTCAAAAATAGACCAACTTTGCAATATGGATGATGTTTTTGGAACTGCTGCTCGAGATTATTTCATGACTAAAAATAAAAATCTGGTCATTGAAACTCGTTCTTCTCTTGGAGACGAGGATGAAATTCCTGTTTATTATCTATTTCGATCAAGAAGTGAGATGCCCCCTCTAGAGGTAAGGGCTTTAGAGGTGCTTAAGGGGGCAGTTCTTGAGATTGGTTGTGGAGTGGGGAGTCATCTTCTCGAATTAAACTCACCCCATTGTTTTGGAATAGATTCTTCCTTATTGTCTATCGAAATTGCTAAAAGGAGAGGTGTACAAAAGGTTAGTGTGAGTACTTGGCAAGATTTTGTGAGTGAACAAAAATTTGACTCTATTCTACTTCTTATGAATGGATTAGGCTTAGCAGGTTCGCTCAGCAAGTTACCCAACTTTCTGCTTCATCTGTCTAAATGGTTATTGCCTGGGGGGTCAATCATTGCTGATTCTAGTGATATCAATTATTTATTTGAAGAAGAAGATGATGGTGGAGTTTGGATGCCCGCGACAGCTTATTATGGAGATCTTACGTATTCAATAACGTACCAAAAGTCTCAATCACAATTTGACTGGCTTTTTGTTTCTTTCGAAGAACTACTGAAGGTTTGCGTTACCCTCGGATTTAAATGCGAGAAAATCTTCGAGGGGGAGAATAATCACTACTTGGCGAGAATTACTCCTTAGGGCACATTTAGGTACTTATGGGTTTGGAGTGTAATCTTCCACCGGGGATTATTCTTCACAAAATCAACCATGAGAGGCATCATTTTTTCTCTAACACTCCATTCGGGTTGCATCAGTAATTGGCAATTGGTATTCACCTTTGAAGCCTCATCAATAGCAAATTCAAAATCGTGTTTATTGTAGATAATCACTTTCAATTCGTCCGCAAGCTCATAAGACTCCTGGTTAGGTGCCTTGAATTTTTTAGGAGATAAGCAGAACCAGTCCCAACTTCCTGAGACAGGATGTGCTCCGGAAGTTTCAATATGAGTTCTAAATCCTGAATTCTTGAGATGATGGGTTAATTGATCTAGTGAATGCATTAGAGGTTCTCCACCGGTAATAACAACAATTGGACATTGCTCCGGGATTTCAGCGACTAAATCTTGAATTGCATATTTCGGATGCTCATCTATCGGCCAACTTTCTTTCACGTCACACCAATGACATCCGACATCACAGCCGCCCAAGCGAATAAAGTAGGCTGCAGATCCTTGAAATTTACCTTCACCTTGGATGGTATAGAAGGATTCCATTACGGGCAGCATTTCTGAATTCATGCTGCAAAGATAAGTTACCTATGGATACATTATATGGCGGGAACGAATCACTTTGAAGGCTTCTAGATCTTTTTCCCAAGTTGCCCGAATTTGGTTTTCTGTGAATCCAGATTGGATCATTTCTTCTAAAGCCGACTGACCACTATGAAGCTTAAATGACTCACTCTTGAAAAAATCCCCTTTGTGATGGTTATACGCCTTAAGTAGCCACTCAAGATTTATTTTTTTAGCTACTTCTACCTGGCTCAAATCTTCTCCGTAGCATCGTTCTCCTAATTGCTTTGGGTATTTAGCCCCAGGGGTAGAGGTTAC
>JAYPSS010000068.1:2028-7182 GCA_038133115.1 Flavobacteriaceae bacterium
CCCGCTATAATTATCAGTACCAAAAGCGTACTTTTGATACGATGACTTCTAGAATGAATATGACTTTTCAACGTTTTGTAGCTCATCGGTGGTTACAAGGATCCGGATGGTTCTTTCCGAAAGGTAGCGCAAAATTTGCTGTTTTAGCGATTGCATTAGGAGTCTTTATCAGCTTTATGGCACTCGCTGCCGGACAAGGATTACAGCAAGCTATTCATCAAAAAGTAAGGCACTTTGAGGGCGATTTTTTACTTACGCCATATCCAACAGAAATAATTTCTGATACCCTTGTATCTCATCAAATAGAAGCTTTACCATTTTTTAAGATAATTGAGTATGGTCGTTCAATGGCTGTATTACGATCCTCAAAAAAAGTAAAGGGAGTCCAAGTCAAAGGCGTTGAATCTGAAGACCTTGATTTTTTGGTTGGAGACTATCTCGTTCGAGGTGAGTTTAATAGGTTCTCTGATTCAGAGTTTACAGCGATCCTATCAGAGACGATTGCTAATGAATCAGGTTTGAATATAGGAGATGACTTTTTTCTTCTTTTCAATTCAAGTAATGGAGTGCCTAAGCAGCGTAAATTTAGACTTGCTGCAACCTTTCAAACTGACTTTCCTATCTATGACCAGCAATTGGCATTCACCTCTTTAAGCACTCTAAGAGGAGTTATTAAGGATGATCTGATTTCTGAGTACGCTTTATATACGCGGGATGATCAAGATCCTTTAATGCTTTTTGAGTTTATGGATCCTTTGGTATTCGATTTTTTCGAAGTTTCTTTTTTGGCCGATCGATACCCAGATCTGTATCAGTGGATCGAACTATTTGATTTAAACATCTTGATCATTTTAGTTGTGGTATTAGGAGTTGCGTTTTTTGCGCTTATAACCACGCTTATCAGCCAAATCATTGAGAGACGTACCAGCTTAGGTTTACTCATAAGTATGGGGGCTAGCCAGTCTCAATTGCGATTGATTTTTTCTCAATTGGGGGCTTATTATCTGATGGTCGGATCATTTTACGGCACGCTTGCTGCTTGGGTTCTGATCGTATTGCAGAATCACTTTCAATTTTTGAAATTTCAAAATCCTGAAGAGTACTATATCACCCATATTCCCTTTGAACTGGGATTACTCGATACCCTCATATTTTTGATTCTTGTTATTCTGATCGGGTATATCGTCATTCAGATTAGTTCTCGTGTACTTAGACGATTAAATCCGATACAATTGTTACGAATATGATAAAACGGATCAGTCGAGTTATAGATGGTTTATCCCATTGTGTGCAAGTGGACTCAGGTAAAATAGCGAGTTACACCATTGACGGGTTTGAATTCATTCATCAAAGAGCAACAGGATGGTCTCATTCAGATACTGAAATGTTTCCAATAATCGGACCAACTGCCAAGGCCGATTATCGTGTTCAGGTGAATGATTCTAAGGTTGTACTCGATCAGCATGGTCTATTAAGGGAGTTCCCCTATAAACATCTAACCTCTGAAGAAGAGCTATCGAAATGGGTTAAGAATTATAAAGCATTCACCGAGCTTACCAATTCGAAGTATCCCGAGAATTCACCAGAAACGGTTCAGTTTTGGCCGTATGATTTTACTTTCACCAAGTCTTTTGGCTTTAATGAAAAAGGTCTTGAAATTACCTTTGAAATCGAGGCTGATAAGAAAATGCCTTTTATGCTTGGATATCATCCCGCCTTCAAGATTAATCCCGCTTATAAAGCTGAACTTATCGTTGATCAGCAGACACACCCCATACAGAATGTTTTAGATGTGGGTTCTAAAGCCTATGAAATTGCTCATTCAACACGGCTCATTTTAAAGAACGAGAAGTCAATAGCTATCGAGACTGAAGGTTTTAATCACTTTATGTGCTGGACAGAAGTACCAGAAATGCTATGCATTGAGCCTATCACTTTCTACCCTGGCTCGGTGTATCAAAAAGAACTGCACAGAGGTTTTCAATTGATGAGTACCACCAAACGAATTTTCAAAACGTTGATATATCCTGTGGATCTTTTATAATGAGCAGCGAGGTGGTGCGCTGGCCCCGACGGCGCGCGAATAGGTGATTAAGCTCCAATGGAGCTTAAACGTGAGCGGCGAGATGGTTCGGTAGTAGGAATCGTGGAGCCGGAGGGACTCGAACCCTCGTCCAAACAAGCAATAAAAACGCTTTCTACATGTTTAGACGTTGTTTGATTTTCGAAGAATAACTGATCAACGACAACCTATTATTCCCTTAGCTTCTTCATTTGGAATAGTTCTCGAAGCAGGAACTATTCGATGTTGACTTTAATGGTGCCTCTTAAAAGAACGCCGCCAACAAGGGCTTTCTAGAGACATTCAGCTCTCCCGCCTTGCGGGACTAGGCCAAATCCTACTGTAATTCAGATTATTAGGCAGCTAAAGCGTAAGTATTTTCGCCATTTAAAAAAGATGAAGTAGAGATTTACGAGCATTACCTTCATAGCTCGACATGCTTACGATTTGATTGATCTTGCTGTCAAATCCAAATCGGCCCCAATAAGAAAAAGAACTTGTTTTCTAAGGGTTCAAAGATAGCTAATCGCTGAGAATTACTCCTCGATATTTAAGGTAAAGCTAATAGTAGGATGCGTTTGTGGAGCGGTAAAAGCCCCGAGTGCTTTAAAAGATAGATTTACTTCAGATATTCTCTCGATGGTCTTTATCTGTAATGTTTTTTGGCTACCAGCTTCTAAATTGAATACTGGAGAGTTTTCATAAAAAGTGAAATCACTAACATTCTCTAGTAGCAGGTCACTACTGCAATGATTGGTGAGCGTAATCTTCAATATTTTCGTGTCCGAAACATAGCCCTCAACTTCAATACCAATACTCGCTTTTAGTAGGGGAAGTAGAAATTCTTCTCGTCCGACCAGTAGATCATTGTAGGCGGCAACCGTGCGTTTTGCAAATAAGGCTTCTTTAAGCGATGGAATCGATCGCTCCTTAGCGAATACAAGTGTAACAGGTCTTTGTAATCCTTTATTAGCATAATCCCATTCGATGAGGTCGTGAACATCAGAGGTGGCCATTATAGTTAAATCTTCTTCGAGAGCGATACTTAGTGATTCTTCTGCATAGGCTCCGAAATTAATGACCTCAATACCGTGAAGTTTCTTTTGTTTGATCTGTTTCTTTTGAAAATCACCTAATTCTGGATTTCCGTCTTTTTTCTGTGCCGACCATGAGGGATGATTCCAGAAAACAAAGGCATCCTGCTTTTTTGCCTGGTCAAAGGCATCTTGCGCCTGGTCTTGTAAGAGTGGATTGGAGTCAGCAAGGAAAAGTGCGTTATTGTGTCCGACAGGGGCACCTCTTGTGATCTCTGAACCAGGAATGATTAAAAGATCGTGATCTTTTGCCTCTTCTAATGCTAATTCGTAGGCTCTGTTGCGATCGGGATGAGGTATATCGGCAAGATGGGGCTGGTACTCTAGATGCTCGGTAAGTGCGATGGCATCAAGGTTATCCATGAGTGCTTCTTGAACTCTGATGGTAGGCCAAACGTTTCCGTCAGAAAATACGCTGTGGATATGTAGGTCGGTACTAAGGGTTAAATACCCATTAATGTTTGGAAATTTAATCGGATGAACCCCTGAATGACTATGATTCTGAGCGAATCCGAACACGGTTACCAACAATAGTAAGAATCGAGCTTTCATAAGTTTAGTCTTTTGAACAAAAGTATTCGAGTTAATGACTCGGCAGCTTAAAAAACCGTTATGATTGCGTTATTGCAATTCAATAGCTACTTCTCTCAATCGGGCAAGTTTGCTGATGAGACCTTCTGCCTTTTCAAGATCGAGCATATTTGCTCCATCGCTTTTTGCATTTTTTGGGTCAAAATGGGTTTCTATAAATAGGCCATCTACACCAATGGCGACTCCGGCTTTGGCCATTGATTCAATCAAGGCAGGGCGACCGCCAGTTACTCCTGAACTTTGGTTGGGTTGCTGGAGTGAGTGAGTGACATCTAATACCACAGGGGCATATTGTTTCATTGTTGGAATTCCTCTGTAATCAATGACTAAATCTTGGTATCCAAACATCGAACCTCGCTCTGTGATCCAGCTCTTGTGATTTCCAACCTCACTTACCTTCTGAACGGCAAATTGCATGCTTTCAGGGCTCATAAACTGGCCCTTTTTTAGATTAACCACTTTACCGGTTTCTGCAGCAGCGATTAATAAATCGGTTTGACGCACTAGAAAAGCGGGTATTTGTAATGCATCTACATATTCGGCAGCTAGCGCGGCATCAGACTCCTTATGAATATCAGTAAGAGTAGGAACTGAAAAAGTTTCAGATACCTTTCGAAGAATCTTCAGCGCTTTTTCATCTCCAATTCCTGTAAATGAGTCTACTCTGTTTCGGTTAGCCTTTTTGAAACTTCCTTTAAAGAAATAAGGGATTTTATACTTGTCGGTAATCGTTACCAGTTTTTCGGCAATTCGTAGGGCCATCTCTTCTCCTTCAATAGCACAGGGACCGGCAATTAAAAAGAATTGTTTGGAGTCAAGGTGTTTAAGGTTAGGAACGTCGAAATTCTTCATAAAAAATGCGATGTTTTAGCATTGAATGTATCAAAGGTACTTTTTATTCACTTCTCGGTGTAAAATACCGCTATATTTGCGCCGCCTTAAGGCGCATATTTGGACCTATCCTATGAAAACCATTAAAAACATCGCGATTATCGCACACGTTGACCACGGTAAGACTACTTTGGTTGACAAGATTATGTACCACTGTCAACTCTTCAGAGAGAATGAGAATAAGGGAGACCTTATTCTCGACAACAATGATCTCGAGCGCGAGCGCGGAATTACCATTGTATCTAAAAACGTATCGGTAATTTACAAGGGGATGAAGATTAATATTATCGATACTCCTGGTCACGCCGATTTCGGTGGTGAGGTAGAGCGAGTTTTAAACATGGCTGATGGGGTGTTACTACTTGTAGACGCCTTTGAAGGTCCGATGCCGCAAACACGTTTTGTACTTCAAAAAGCGATTAGCTTAGGTCTTAAGCCTTGTGTAGTTGTCAATAAAGTAGATAAAGAGAATTGTACCCCAGACGAGGTGCATGAGAAGGTGTTTGATTTGATGTT
>JAYPSS010000069.1:0-2348 GCA_038133115.1 Flavobacteriaceae bacterium
ATATCGGCATCTAAAAGGCCTACTTCAAATCCCATTTTAGCTAATGAAACGGCAAGATTTGCAGTAACCGTAGACTTACCAACCCCTCCTTTGCCAGAGGCTACGGCGATAATGTTTTTTATACCTGGTATGGGCTTGCCCTTGATCAGGTTAGCGTTTTGTGTTTGCTCAAGGGCCTCCACCGAAATATTTACCTTAATCTTGGCTTTAGGATGCACTTCGGCATGAATCACCTGAAGAATAGAAACTTCAGTTTTCTTCTTTGCTTGCAGACTAGGGTTGTTAATCGTTACATCCACCACAACCTCATCACCAAATACTTGCACATTTTTGATCGCCCCACTCTCAACCAGATTCTGGCCTTCGCCGGGTGCGCTGATAGTACTTAAAGCTTTAAGAATTTCACTCTTTGTCATAGATCTGCATTTCTACTACAAAGATACGCAGATAACAAAGGCTATAAAAGCATTTCTGCCGGATCCCAAAAAAGACGATCAAAGTCAACCACGCAATCTTCTGAGATTTCAACTCCTTCATTTTCAAGTAGTTGTTGCATAAGATTAGTGCCAGGAAAATGATGTTTGCCGGTTAGCATACCCATACGATTCACCACTCGATGAGCGGGCACATCCTTGTCGTGAGATAAATTCATTGCGTATCCGACCATTCGGGCTCCGCCCCTACGGCCTAGGTAGTTAGCGATTGCCCCATAAGAAGTGACTCTTCCTTCGGGAATTTGTCGGGCAACCTCATAGACGCGCTCATAAAAATCACTACTACTCATAATTCAGCCATAAACGAATAAAGGTGATTACTACAAGTAACAACATCAGGCCTGCGATGATTCGATTCGAACGTTTTTCGAAGCGCTGCTCATCGAACGAAATTTTTGCAAACCCATAGGCATAACCATAAAGAATTACGAAGGTTCCTGAGAATGCCGCAGCTGCAAAAACAAATGTTTCAGAGGTGGCTAGGCGTGCAATTTTGGAGCTCCGAAGCGCGGCATGTAACCCTGCATAAAAAGGAATGGTAAGTACATTGAGAAGTGCTAAACTGATCCCCTTCAAAAAGGAATTAGAAGAAGAAGGTACGAGTTCGGTGAGATCTCTATTTGACTTTTTCCAGAAGTAGAAAAAGAGCACAAGGAAGATCAAAAGGGCTCCGATTAAAATATGATTGATCGTTTCTGGATGTTCGAAAAGGAATTTTGAAAATACAGCAGCACCTAGGGCTTCGGCGAAGATGACAAGCGAACAAGCTATGGAGAAGTAAATTCCGTACTTCTTACCTCTTTCCACAGAGATTTTGGCGGCATTCATATTGAGTAAACCGGGAGGTAAAGTAGCTACGGCAGCGGCTAAAAAAGTCAGAGCAAAAAGAGTGATGTAGTGCAACCGCCTTTAGTATTAGTTAGATTTTAAACGATACATAAGTAATCGGCTTACCCACTTCTAAATACTGGCTCTCATAAAACGTTTGAACCTCGGTTACTACTGAAGGGCTACCCGACTGCCTGTACACGTCGTTGTTCGAATATACAATTTCTTTACCTAGTCCGTGCAGAAGGCCCAAAGTGTATCCGTGTAAAAACTCGCTATCTGTCTTAAGGTGCACCAAACCTTCACCTCCGAGAATCTTTTTGTAACGATCGAGAAACTGTATGTTGGTTAGTCGGTGTTTCGTGCGTTTATACTTTATCTGGGGATCTGGGAATGTGATCCAAATTTCACTGACCTCACCTGAATCAAAAATTAAATCGATCAGCTCAATATGTGTTCTTAAAAAGCGAACATTCGGGAGCTTGTTTTCAAGAGCGGACTTAGCTCCCCTCCATAATCTAGCACCTTTGATATCAATGCCGATAAAGTTCTTTTCTGGGTAGCGTTCAGCGAGTGCGAGAGTGTACTCCCCCTTTCCACAGCCCAATTCTAAAACGATCGGATTTGAATTCGAAAAAATAGAGTTCCAATCACCTCTCAACTCGAAACCGTCCATAATTTCTTTTCGAGTAGGTTGAATAACATTCTCGAAAGAATCATTATCTCTAAAGCGTTTTAGTTTATTTTTACTACCCAAGGTTTATCTATTTTAAGCCTACAAAGCTAACCCAATATCGCCCTAAACCCAATGAAAAAAAAGACGATAGTGGTAGCGCCTCTTAATTGGGGGCTCGGGCATTCTACCCGATGCATTCCGATTATTAATGCCCTATTAGAGCGAGACTATGAAGTAGTCTTAGCCTCTGATGGTGTGGCTCTTGGCCTACTCACCAAGGAATTTCCAGAATTAGCAAGTTTTGATTTACCCTCTTACAAAATTACCTACGCTTCTGACGGACGATTCTT
>JAYPSS010000069.1:2448-4186 GCA_038133115.1 Flavobacteriaceae bacterium
CCAGATTTTGAAGGAGAGAACAACTTAACCGGTGAACTCGGACATCTTGATAAGAAACCACAAAACCTCAAATACATGGGGCCTCTAAGTAGATTTGAGAAAAAGTCGGTAGAGAAGGTTTACGATTTGATGGTACTCTTATCAGGGCCAGAACCCCAACGCACCCTACTTGAAAATCGATTGACCGAAGAGTTACAAGCTTTTAGGGGTAACATTCTAATGGTTCGCGGAGTTATCGAAAAGAAGCAAACACAGCAAGAAATGACTCTTGATTCGGGAACGATGCTCAAGATTAATTTCATGAGATCTGAAGAGCTTTCACAAAATGTTCAAGCCAGTGATTTTATTTTGTGTAGATCGGGTTATACTACTGTTATGGATTTGGCTAAACTGGGAAAGAAAGCCTTTTTTATCCCTACACCCGGTCAATATGAACAGGTTCATATCGCCGAAAGACTTGACAAATTAGGGATTGTTCCTAGTTGTACCCAAGAAGAATTTAGTCTTAACCAACTCGAGCGTATTTCGAGCTATTCAGGGCTTGAAGCCTTTAGTTCAGGGGTTGATTTCGACGAACTATTTTCGGTTTTTTGAAGCGTAAAAGAGAATTCTGACCCAACACCTGGTTCACTCTCAACATAGATTCGCTCACCATGGGCTTCTACGATATGCTTTACAATAGATAGGCCTAAACCAGAGCCCCCTTCTTTTCTTGACCCACTCTTGTCGACTCGATAAAACCGTTCAAAGAGTCGTGGTAAGTGCTCTTTGGCAATTCCGTCTCCGTTGTCGGTGACTCTTACGATTAGTTTTTCCTCTGTCAACTCTTCGATGGTAACCTCTGTAGTACCTCCTTGATGCCCATACTTAATAGAATTCTCAATGAGATTACTTAAAACATGTTCTAATTTCTTTGCATCACCATTCACCCAAACCGGATGTTCATAAACCTTATCAAAAACTAGCGTGATATCCTTCTTCGCAGCCTTCATTTCAAGCATTTCAAAAACACTTTCGATGAGTTCAACAATATCCATAGGCTGCATGTAAAGCTTCTGCGAACCAGACTCTAGTCTAGTAATAGTATCTAGATCTCTAACGATATATAGCAGGCGATCTACACTCTTATTGGCTCGTTCAAGGTATTTTTTACGCACCTTTTTATCTTTCATAGCACCATCTAAAAGCGTCAGAATATAGCCTTGAATGGTAAACAAGGGAGTCTTCATTTCATGAGCCACATTACCCAAAAAATCCTTTCGATACTCTTCTCGAATCTTGAGCGTCTCGATCTCGATTTTCTTTCCTCGAGCAAATTTTTCGATATCGGAGGTTAACGACTCTAAATCGGTTGAAACACTACTGCCTGTAAATCGAATGCCCTCCAACAACGACACCTCAGAATACACCTCCTTAATGAGTTTGAGCACATAGTTCTCAATCCCTACTCGAAGAATTAAAAAACTCGAGATTAGCGTTAGAACAAAAAACGCGAGAGTAATTAAAGGTTCTGAAAGACCTAGAATGTATAGCAGCGAGGTGAGAAAAACTGTTACAACGAGTGAGACATACAGTGCATATCTCAGTACAAAAGGATTCGAATTTTTAAAATTAGCCGCCATCTGGGGCGTTAAATTACGAATTTATACCCTACACCTTTAACGGTTTGAAAATGGTCATCTCCGATCTTTTCTCGAAGCTTTCGAATATGCACATCGATAGTTCTACCGCCGACAAC
>JAYPSS010000069.1:4196-7178 GCA_038133115.1 Flavobacteriaceae bacterium
AAGAATAGATTCGCGCTTAAATACCTTACCAGGCTTTGAAGTTAATAGGGCCAACAATTCAAATTCTTTGCGAGGTAGAATTAACTCTTCACCTTTATTTATGACTTTATACTCTTCTCTATTAATGGTTAGATTACCTACAGTGTGTAGCCCTTCAGATTCAGAAGATTCTTCTTTGCGTCGACGAAGCAACGCCTTCACCTTAGACATTAATACTTTCGGTTTGATTGGTTTTTGTATGTAATCATCTGCTCCGGCCTCAAAACCAGCAAGCTGGGAGTAATCTTCACCTCTAGCAGTTAGAAAGGTGATAATCGTATTTTCTAATCCTGGTGTATTTCGGATGGTCTCACAGGCTTCGATTCCATCCATTTCAGGCATCATAACGTCCAGGATCACCAGATGTGGATACTTCTTTTTGGCTTTAGCCACAGCATCAACTCCATTTCTGGCTGTGTAAACCTGATATCCTTCTTGGGATAAATTATATCCTACAATTTCAAGGATATCTTGTTCATCATCAACTAGGAGTATTCGAATGTCATCTTTTTTCATAGAAATTATTCTTGAATTGAAGCCTCTTTGCTAAAGATAAAAAAACCCGCCGTGAATGGCGGGTTTTTATATTAAAAACGGAACGAAAGCCCTAGCGACAGGTTAACTCCTGGAGCTAAACTTGAGAATACAAAATCGTTGTTTCCGAAATAGTCAAAACGACTTTCAATTAAATCATTCAATAAGTTTTCGGCTTTAAATGAAAGGGTCGTGTTCTTGGCTTCTCCAAATCGCTTGCTTGCATTAAAATTTAAACTGTGAAACGGTTCTGTAAAAACGTCTGGGAACTGACCCACACCAATAACTTGGAGTGCCCGTCCTTGAACATTGTAAAATAAACCTGCTTCAAATTCTTTATCAAAAAGGTTATAAGTTACCCCAGCATTCACTAGGTAAGGAGACTGCCCCTGTAATTGACGCTTAGTATCAACTTCTCTATCTAAAGCTACCGACTTTCTTGCCTCAAGCTCATTTTGAGACATTTCAAGCTCTGAAACGATTAGTGAAGTATTAATGTTGTAAGATAGTCTGTAAAAATCATTCGAATAGATTGAATTTCTAACTTCTAGCTCTACCCCATAAACGATTGCCTCAGGAGTGTTTCTTGCAATTAATGTATTTGGAGTGGTAACGTCAAAATAATTGATCTCTATAGGATCAGTAAATTGCTTGTAAAATGCACTTAGCGCCATGAAGCGATTATCCTCACCATAGTGCTCCCATCTCAAATCGAAGTTGTTTACATAGGTCGGAACAAGATCGGTATTACCTACAAAGAATCGTTCGGTAATTGGATCATAGATGTTGGCCGCTGAATTTTCTTTAAAGCTAGGGCGAGCCGTTGTCATCGAATAAGACGCTCTAATATTCGTCTGATCGCTTACTGAATAGATAAAGTTTGCAGATGGGTAAATATCGGCAACATCAATAAATTCACTATCCCTGTAAATTTCTCCAGAAATAGCCTGACCAGAATAGAGTACATTATATTCCTCGTAACGAACTCCTAGGATCGCTTTTAGTTTTTCAGTAAGACGTAGTTCAGTTGAAAGGTATCCTCCAACGGTGGTATTTTCAGCCTTATATTGGTTTGTTGGCTGGTAGTCACCGATAACAAAAGACCCTACACCTTTAGTCGAGTTCCATATGAAGTTAGGGTTAAGAATATTGTTGTAATCCCCAGCGACATCTAAAGATGATCCTCTATAACCAATCGAAAATAAGTCTGTTCCAAAATCACGACTCTTATTATTATACGCGAATCCGGCCTTTAGGTTATTTCCCTCAGATCCAAATAGATTGAAATCATATTTCAAATCAGCTTTAGCAGAAACAGCATACTCCTCTAAATCTCTCCATAATCGGAGCGGAAGTGCAGATACAGAGTTGTCAATGATTCGAGTTCCATCCGATAATACATTGAAAACCGACTTTCTAAAATCGATATCTCGAACACGAACTACAGAAGGAGCTACTTTCCAATCAAACGATAACTTATCTCCTAATCGATAAACACCTGAGAAAGGAACCGTTAAAATATCTCTCTGTGTATGGGTCATTGTATTGGTAACCCCTGTGTATGGATTTTCGATATAATCTTCGATAACCCCATCGAAACCGTTACTTTCTCCACTTCGAATTGCTAAAACAGAAGCCTTGTGTTTGAAACTTCCGGTTTTTAATGAAACCCCAAATAATCCACTAGCAATTGCCTGGATAGACCCCAACTCACCCTCTTGTGCATCAAATTCTTGTTGTGCTCCATTACGGACGGCCACACTGCGATTAATTGTATTTTGGTAATAGTCGGAATCGTACTTATAGTTTACCGAGGTGATGTATCCAATCGCGATTTTATCATTGATATTGTACTGATTTGAGGCCGTGCCTCCGATGCTATAGTCTAGAAGGTTATTCTCTCTACTAACACCCATTTGACGAGTAAAAGCCTTTGTACTTGAAACAAGCAACGCCTCTTGCTGTGCATTAGTGATATTTACTGGACGAGGAAAATTGATAATCGATGAAAACGGTAAATCATTCGCTCCTGAATCAAAAGAAAGACCATTCAATGAATAGTCTGGTAAACCGGGGGCGTCCTGAAAATTCGTTGCCGAGTTGTATCCGGCAGAGATAGAGAATGTATACTCAGGTAAAGTTGAAAAATCTTTCAAAATTACATCAACCAAACCACCTGTAAAATCAGCTGGTAGGTCTGCGCTAACCGATTTACTTACAAGTAGGTTATCAAGGAGATTGGTAGGAAAGACGTCTAATTGTAAAGTATTGCGATCAGGATCTAATCCAGGAATCTCAAGACCACCTAAAAGTGTCTTCGAATATCGATCTCCCAGACCACGAACATAAACAAATTTTCCTCCTTGAACCGAAACACCAGGTATACGCTTGATAGCTGTCGCCACGTTT
>JAYPSS010000070.1:0-7102 GCA_038133115.1 Flavobacteriaceae bacterium
TCAGCTCACCTTGCTCAGCTCTTTTTCGTGCTCCGGGTACATGGTCGAGTATCCACGCAATTTTGGTTCCTGAGAAATACGAGTCGATCACCAGCCCTGTTTTAGACTGAATGAAAGCAGCTTTACCCTCGGCTTTTAATTGTTCACAGACTTCTGTGGTACGTTTGTCTTGCCAGACGATGGCTTTGTAGATGGGTTTTCCTGTTTTTCCATCCCAAACGACGGCGGTCTCTCGTTGATTGGTAATACCGATCGCGCTTACTACTGATGCTTCACCTTCGATTTTGGAAAGTGCCTCTCGAGTAACTTCGAGTTGACTTTCCCAAATTTCATTGGCATCGTGCTCTACCCAGCCATTTTGAGGAAAGAATTGCTTGAATTCTTTCTGAGCCATGGCAACAACTTCACCTTGGTGATTAATAACTAACGCTCTTGAGCTAGTGGTTCCCTGATCGAGGGCCAGTATATATGATTTCATTAATAAGCCGTTTAGCTCCAAAAAGATACAATAACATTCTGTTATCTTTGCCCTTTACTGAGGAAGTTATGAATGATCCATTGCTCGAAGAATTTAAATCAAACCTCAAGGAGAACGAGTTTTCTTATCGCACCACACATCGTGCGCCGAGCAACATTGCTTTAGTAAAGTATTGGGGAAAATACGACCCTCAGATCCCTGCCAACCCATCGATTTCGTTCACGTTAAGCAAGGCTTTTACCGACACTACGGTATTTTTTGAACCTTCTCATACTCCTGTAATTAACTTAAAATTCGAGGGAGAGGCCAAGCCAAGTTTTATTCCAAAGATTCAATCTTTTGTCGATAGAATAGGGATTTATTGTCCTTATTTGAAAGGCTATAGTTTGAATATTGAAACCTCGAATAGTTTCCCGCACAGTAGCGGAATAGCTTCTTCAGCTAGTGGAATGGCAGCTTTAGCGATGGCTATTTGCAGTCTCGAGGCCAAGCTTTCTGGTAGCGAAGTGGATTTAAAGAAGGCTTCTTTTCTAGCTCGTTTGGGTTCGGGAAGCGCGGCTCGAAGTATTGAAGGGCCGCTGATGAGTTGGGGTTTTCACAAAGATATTACTCAAAGTTCAGACCTTTTTGCAACACCATTTTTAGAGGCTCATCCGATTTTCAACACCTACCAAGACGCTATCTTATTGGTGCATAAAGGAGTGAAGTTTGTGAGTAGTACGGTGGGTCATAATCTAATGAATGATCACCCTTTTGCTAAGCAGCGATTTGCTCAAGCCAATGAAAATCTAGCGAAACTTTTACCTGTTTTGCGAGGCGGTGAGCTCGATCAGTTTATCGAGATTGTAGAACTCGAGGCGCTTAGTCTTCACGCGATGATGCTTAGTTCTACACCTAGTTATGTTTTAATGCAACCGGGTACGTTGTCAATTATACAGCGTATCAGAACGTTTAGAGCAGAGACTAACATACCGGTTTGTTTTACCTTGGATGCGGGCGCAAATGTACATGTACTATACCCCGCTGAAAACAAGAAGCGTGTTATTGATTTGATTGATAATGAGCTTGCTGCGTTTTGTGAAGACGGACAATACTTGTTGGATGAATGTGGATTTGGAGCGAAATAATTGTTTACCTTTGAGATGAAAAAATTAAACAAAATGAAAGGCCCATTATTTTACGCTAAGATTCTTCTCTTTGGAGAATACGGGATCATTAAAGATTCTAAAGGCCTTGCCATACCGTTTAATGCGTTCAAAGGAGCGTTGCGTTTTTCTGAAGATCGTTTTTCTGAAACAGTTACTAAGTCTAATTCTTATTTAAAGAGTTATGCTGCCTACCTGAAGAATCAGGTGGCTGAACAACGCCTTGATGTTTCCTTTGATTTTGAAAGACTAGATGCCGATTTAGAGAAAGGCATGTATTTCGATAGCTCGATTCCAATGGGATATGGTGTCGGGAGTAGCGGGGCAATTGTTGCTGCGATTTATGACCGTTACGCGGATGAAAAAGTTTCAGTCTTAGGCTCTTTAACTCGAGACAAACTGCTTGCGCTCAAAGGTCAATTTGCGATTATGGAATCTCATTTTCATGGGACTTCATCGGGTCTTGATCCGCTCAATAGTTACCTAAGTCTACCGATTTTAATACACGCCAAAGATCATGTAGAATCTACTCCAATACCTTCGCAAAACCAGGCGGGTAAGGGAGCGGTGTTTCTGTTAGACAGCGGTATAACTGGAGAGACCGCACCTATGGTTCAACTCTTTATGGAGAACCTAAAGAACAAGCAGTTCGAAGAGGTCATGAGAGAGCAATTTGTTCAATATACTGATGCTTGTATTGATCACTTCTTAAGCGGTAATATTCGCTCGCTTTTTAGCGATCTTCGAAAGTTGTCAGGAGTGGTCTTCGATCATTTTAAACCAATGATCCCTGCGAACTTCCATGATATATGGCAGAAGGGCTTAGAAACGGATACCTACTACCTTAAACTCTGTGGCTCTGGCGGTGGAGGTTATTTTTTGGGATTCACTCAAGATATAGAAGCGACTAAAAAGGCACTAGACGGTCATCAATTAGAGGTAGTTTATACCTTTTAGGTATGCCTAGCGTCAAAAGAAATTTACTCACGTTTTTTAGTCTTACTCGGCTCCAAAACGCTCTTTTGGTAGTCTTAGCCCAATATTTATCGGCCATTTTTATTCTTGGATCCACGTATCCAGTAGCGGATCTCTTGCAAAACCTAGAACTTCATTTACTCATCGGTTCAAGTTTTTTTGTGGTGACGGCCGGATATCTAATTAATCAATATTACGATCATCCCAAAGACCTTATTAATCGCCCGGTGAAAACGGTTATTGACGGGCAGTGGTCATTATCCTCCCTCATGCGAGGGTACTTGCTTCTTAATCTTATCGCCTTTTTAATGGCGCTTAAGGTCTCTCTTATAGCAGCACTTTTCTTCGTCGGATACATCACCACCATTTGGCTCTACTCCCATAGAATTCGTTCCCTTTTTATTTGGGGGTCTGTACTCAGCGCTTTTCTCGCCATTAGTCCTATTGTTGCGCTATTCCTTTACTACAGGCATTTTGAAATCCGTATTTTACTCTTCGCTAGCTTCTTATTTCTACTCCTTTGGGTACTCGTTCAATTAAAAGATTTAAACAACCTGAAGGGAGATCTCTCTAGCGGTTTACATTCCCTACCCATTCAATTAGGCGAGTCAAAAACCAGAAAAATTACAGCCGGGATGCTTTTTGCTCTTGCCTTCTTAGGCCTTGGTTTAAGCCTACGGTCTGACCTCGGCCAGATGCAACTTTACTTTAGCACCTCTGTGGCAGTTCTAGTTTTCGTAGCTATTGAATTGATTTTCAGTTTTATGGGTATAAGCTATCTAAAAATGCGCTTGTTATTGAAATTTTGGGTGTTGTTAGGCACCCTTAGCATTTTATTGTTCGATTTGAATCGATTACATCAATTAAAAGCGTTTATTTTTGCGCTCTAAACGAGTCACATTGAACAACCGTAAACCAAAGAAAAACACAGGAGGTCAAAGAACAGGGAAACAACGACCCTCTGAAGGACCAAAACGAGGAGGCGAACCAAGGGGAGGTCAACCAAGGGGAGGCCAACGACCTTTTAATAAGCGTCCTGTGAAGCCAAGTCCTAGCGAGCCGAAGAAGGTAGATGATGGTAGTATGCGACTGAACCGTTTCATCGCTCATGCCGGAATCTGTTCGAGACGAGAGGCAGACACATTCATTACCGCCGGTAGCGTAGAGGTGAATGGAAAGGTGGTTAGTGAAATGGGATACAAGGTGATGCCGGGTGATTCAGTCAAATTCGATGGTCGACTATTGACTCCAGAAAAAATGGAGTACGTTCTTTTGAATAAGCCTAAGAACTTTCTTACCACTACCGAAGATGATAAAGGCCGTAAAACCGTCATGGATCTAGTTAGTAATGCAAGTAAGAGTCGCCTTTTGCCTGTGGGTCGATTAGATCGTAATACTACGGGTCTATTACTTTTTACAAATGATGGCGAGTTAGCTGCGAAGCTTACTCATCCGCGCTATGCCGTTAGAAAGATCTACCACGTGGTATTAGACCGCGCTTTAAAGGTGAGCGATTTACAACAAATCGAGAAGGGTATTGAACTCGAAGATGGCCCAATAAGTGTTGATGCTGTTTCATACATCGCTGGGGCAACTAAGCGTGAAGTGGGTCTTGAAATTCACTCAGGACGAAACCGTATCGTTCGCAGAATTTTTGAACACTTGGGTTATGAGGTTGCCAAACTCGACCGAGTGATGTTTGCGGGCCTTACCAAAAAAGATCTTCCTCGAGGGCAGTGGAGAGCTCTTGACGCTAAAGAAGTTTCTTTTCTAAAAATGATCGGAAAGAGGAGCTAGTTAGCGACACTACCACAGGGACAAATTGAAGTGCCACAAGCCACAAGGGCAAATCGATAGGGGTCATTTCATAAGCCACATAACTTAAAATAATGGTAAGCGACCATAGAATCGCTGACGGTTGTTTGCTAATGGCCCCGAGTGCAATTAGGGTAATGAGATACCACGGATGAATTGTTGGTGCAGACAGAAGATAGATCAGAAGAAGCAAGTAGCTTTTGTCAAGCACCTGTGAAAAACGATCACATTCCCAGGTAAATTTGAGTGCAAGAACTATAATGGCAAGTGAATGCGCCTTCCCGTAAAACCGAATCATTTGCCAATCTTGAACTCCAAATAATGCACCAACTTCTTTGATGATTCGGTAGATACCCGCGTTGAATTCAAAATTCGAAAACCATAAACCCACACTCTCACTATAGGTGGTAAAAAACCACGGGTCTAGAAAAGGAGTGGTGAATAAGGCTAGGGTTAAAATGAATCCAAACACCATCATTTTCAGTTGCCTTTGCTTGACTACTTTAAGAAGTAAAGGCGCGAACATCAGCGGTATCAGTTTTAAAAGAACGGATGCTGCTAATGCGATTGAAGACTTGAGGTGTTTCTCTTGCTTAAAATGATAAAGTCCCAATACGAGGAATGCGACCATCACCGGCTCAAAATGCAGGTTGCCTACCCCTTCTAGAATAACCAATGGAGACAACCAATAGATGAGACCCCAGGTCTGCGAGCTTAGTTGAGTCAATAATTTGAAGGTGATGAGATCAGCTAGTATGAGTATAATTCGGTAGGTGAATATTGGCTTGGTTGAAAGAACTCCGAGGGCGAAAAGCAGCTGATTAATCATCGGATAGTTCGTGTAGTGGCCGGCACTCATGGGCCCCATACCAGAATACAAATACTCCCACTGACTAAAGATTGCGATGAGTTCGTTGGGAAGATAGAGGTAAGGGTTGGTCCCGTTTGATAATAGGCTTCCGTCCCAAATGAATCGAAAATAGTCTTGTGAAAGAAGTGGTGTGTAGCCGATAAAGGCCAATCGAAAACAGAGTCCAATAAGGATCCATCCGAGGTGCGTAGTTTTCAATTTCAGCAAACCGATATAGCTGACAAAAAGAAGGCAAAAAAGGCCGATTAGCATTAAGACTTCTGATCGTTCTACCTGAGTCAAGAGATAATACCCTAAAAGGGTTAGGGGTAGAAGAATATAGATGCTATATCGTTTCAGGCTTTGCATGCGTGCGAAAAACTTAGAAGATAGCCTATTCCTCCGACCAGATGTATTCCTAAAATAGGCCAAAAGCCGATTCTCAGATCAACGAAAACTGCTGCAAAGAACAGTAGGGAAATGAGCAATTCGATATAGGGTGGCCGATGTCTTTTTGAAGTTATGCTTCCTTTTTTTGGAGTTCTTTCAAAAGGAGATTTCATCCCGATAAGGCCTTCAAGCACTGCTTTACCATGATGCCACCCTAACCCGGTGGTGTATAAAATATAGGTGATGAATAAGCGGGTAAATCTTAGGCTATTAAAGCCGAATGTAGATTTGGAATGTGCTTTGTAAAAACAGCTAAAGAGAATCAGTGTGTTGATGCTTAGAGCGATCTGAATGAAGGTCCAAAAGAGGGTGCTTTGGCCTAAGAGTCCTAAAGTCTTAAGAGGCAAACCAAACAAGCTCAATAGAAAAAGACCTAAAGAAGCCATGTAAAAACTAGATCCCGATAGATGAAATAAAGCAAAGAGTTTTTGCGAAATAGTTAAGTCTGATTTGAGAATAGAAAAGAACAATTTCTTGAGCGTTTCAGCGCCACCCTTATTCCATCTCCTTTGCTGTGTTCGATAGGCGGTAGCGGTATGGGGTAGCTCAGAATCTAACGAAGTTGCATTAAAATATACCAATCGGTATTTTTTTAATTGAATACGATAAGACAAATCAATATCTTCGGTTAAAGTATCCCCACTCCATCCTCCTGATTTTTCTATAGCTGATCTCCTCAGAATCCCAGCCGTCCCATTAAAATTACTTAAATACCGATGGTTATAACGGGCATGATGTTCGTTTCTAAAGTGAACCTCTAGGGGTAATGCCTGCATTTGAGTAAACCAACTTTCATTTAAGTTGAAATAGCTCCACCTGAACTGTACGATACCCACCTTAGGGTCTTTAAATGGGGTGAGTCCCTTTTCTATCCAATCCGTTGTACTCCTAAAATCGGCGTCTAAAATGGCGACGAATTCTGAGTCTGTTCTTGCCAGTCCTTCTCGAAGTGCGCCAGCTTTGAATTCAACTCGTTGTGCTCGCCACAAATATTCTGCTTTGAAGCCATTCTTATGCAATCGTTCTATCCAACTTTGGGCCAAAGCCCGTGACTCTTCATCCGTTGAATCGTCAAGAACTTGAATTTGCAATTGTTCTTTCGGATAAGTTAGTTCAAAGATTGATCTAAAGGTTTCGTTAATGGTATTGCCTTCATTAAATAGGGGTATTTGAAGAACTACTGTTGGGAACTCTTTGAGGTTTTTATCCTCCTCTTTTGATTGGATTCTAGAGGACAGTATGGCTAAGTACCCTTGGTAAAAGGAATAGACGCTGAGCATTAAAACGCATAAACTCAGGGCGATTTGCCAGGTAAGGATTAGTGCGTTCATTTTTTGAAGGCGTAAATAAAGATCCAACCGAGTATTTTGTAACCGGCCATGATCGTTC
>JAYPSS010000071.1:0-7059 GCA_038133115.1 Flavobacteriaceae bacterium
TCGGTACAGAGTATCGATAGGCGAATTGCCGAGGCCGAAAAATTAGGATTCAAGGCCATCTTTGTCGCCTCCAATGCAAGTATTGATGACAAGACTCATCAAATACGGATTATCAGGGTGGCGAAAATCGAAGAGGTGGTAGCTAAGATCTTCTCGAAGAATTAAGGCGCTGGGTTAGGATAGGTATTATGAACCTCTTCTATCGCCGCGATTATCTCTTCGCTAAGTACCAACGAGGTACTTTCTACATTCTCTTTTAGTTGCTCCATCGAGGTTGCCCCGATAATCGTCGAAGTAACAGAGGGCTTAGTACGCAAATACGCTAACGACATTTGTGGTAGACTAAGACCGTGCTTCTGAGCAATTTCATAATAGGCCTCTGTTGCTTTGGTCGCAATAGGACCACTGTAACGGCTATAATTCGGGAAAAGGGTTACACGCGCCCCTTCTGGCGATTTACCTCCTAGGTACTTACCAGAAAGAACTCCAAAGCCAAGGGGAGAATAAGGCAATAAACCAACATTTTCTCTGTGACTAACCTCAGAAAGGCCGATTTCATATAAACGATTTAGTAAACTATAAGGGTTCTGAACGGTTGCAATTTTGGGTAAAGAAGCGTCCCTTTTATGCTCTTCAATGAATCGCATTACTCCCCAGGGGGTTTCATTAGAAAGTCCGATATGTCGAATCTTGCCTGAGGCAATCTGCTTTCCTAGTTCAGATAGGACTTCATAAATATTGTCCTTCCACTCGTCGGTTTTGAAAGCCTCGTCAGGATAGTCGCGTTTTCCAAAGAAGTTGGTGTTGCGCGTTGGCCAGTGCAACTGATATAAATCAATATAATCGGTCTTAAGTCGTTGTAAGCTTAAATCTATTGCTTCGGCAATTCCCTCAGGAGTGAAGCCTGTAGTTCTAATATGTTTGGTGAAAGGAGCCTTGCCTGCGATTTTAGTCGCGATAACTAATTCATCACGCTTGCCATTTTTGGCAAGCCAATTACCAATAATCTTTTCAGTATCACCATATAACTCAGGCAATGTAGGAACCGGATAGAGCTCTGCCGTATCCCAGAAATTAATACCCTGATCGAATGCGTAATCCATCTGTTCGAAACCTTCACTTTCAGAGTTTTGTCGACCCCAAGTCATGGTACCTAAACAAATCTCACTTACTTCTATATCTGTTCCGTTCAGTGTATTGTATTTCATACTATGCTATTTCAATTAGTATCGGACAGTGATCACTATGTACCGCATCACTCAAAATAACCGATCGATTTACCTTGGCAGCTAAAGCGTCTGTTGCCATACCGTAATCTAGCCTCCAACCTTTATTATTAGCGCGAGAATTTGCTCGGTAACTCCACCAAGTATATTTATGAGGCTGGTCAGAAAACATCCGAAAAGTATCCTTGAAGCCAGTGGCTAGAAAACGAGTCATCCACGCTCTTTCTTCAGGTAGAAATCCTGAGACATTCTTATTTCGAACCGGATCATGAATATCAATGGCTTGATGACAAATATTATAGTCCCCTACCACCAAAAGCTCTTTACGGTCTTTCTTTAATTCATTGGCGTAGTCTAGGAAATCATCCATATACTTGAACTTATAGTCTAATCGGTCTGTATTCGTACCCGAAGGCAAATACATGCTCATCACCGAAACCGATCCAAAGTCTGCTCGCAGATTACGACCTTCCCTATCCATATATTCTAATCCCGTGCCTACCTCAACATGATCAGGCTTCGTCTTAGAAAGGATAGCTACCCCCGAATAACCTTTCTTCTCGGCCGAGAAATAATGTTGGTACTCATATCCGATAGCTTTTAGCCCTTCGGTATCAATTTGCTCCTCTAGCGCCTTAATCTCCTGAAGGCAAACTACATCGGCATCAACCACTTGTAACCAGTCAAAAAGACCCTTGGTTTGTGCCGCTCTTATTCCATTAACGTTATAGGAGATAACCTTCATTTATGCTTCAATTCGCTTTAACCAGTTCGACATTGCGGTTTCTTCACGTAGTAAGCCCGCTAATGCATCGATAGCAATTCGGTCTTGCTCCATAGAGTCTCTGTGACGAATGGTAACCGTACGATCTTCTAGCGACTGGTGATCAACGGTGATACAGAATGGTGTTCCGATGGCGTCTTGTCTGCGATAGCGTCTACCCACTGCATCCTTTTCATCGTAAGCAACTTCGAACTCAAATTTGAGCGCGTCGATAATTTCTTTGGCAAGCTCAGGTAAACCATCCTTCTTCACAAGAGGTAGCACGGCCGCCTTCAGTGGAGCAAGAACCGCAGGGATTCTCATTACCGTTCTACTAGACCCGTCTAATTCCTCTTCTACTAGAGATTTAGAAAGAATAGCTAAGAACATACGGTCTAACCCGATCGATGTCTCTACCACATAAGGAACATATGACTCCTTCAATTCTGGGTCGAAGTACTGTAGCTTCTTACCTGAGAATTCTTCGTGTCGGGATAAATCGAAATCGGTTCTTGAGTGAATCCCTTCCAACTCTTTAAAACCAAATGGAAAAGCGAATTCAATATCTGCTGCTGCATCTGCGTAATGTGCTAATTTCTCGTGATCATGGAAACGATAGTTATCTTCTCCCATGCCGAGGGATAAGTGCCATTTCAAACGAGCTTCTTTCCAGTGCTCATACCACTGTTTTTGTGTCCCCGGTGCAATGAAAAACTGCATTTCCATCTGCTCAAATTCGCGCATTCTAAAGATGAACTGACGAGCTACAATTTCATTTCTGAATGCTTTACCCGTTTGGGCAATTCCGAAAGGAATCTTCATTCTTCCGCTCTTTTGAACATTCAAAAAGTTCACAAAAATTCCCTGAGCTGTCTCAGGTCTTAAGTATAGATCGGTGGCACTCTCAGCAGAGGCTCCTAGTTTGGTGCCGAACATTAGGTTGAATTGCTTTATTTCGGTCCAATTCTTAGATCCAGAAACCGGACATACGATCTCTAACTCCTCGATGAGCGCCTTCACATCGGCCAAATCTTCCTTTTCAAGAGATTGAGCCGTTCGGCTTAGAATCTCTTTTGAACGCTGAGTCCATTCTAATACACGAGCATTGGTAGCTAAGAACTGCTCTTTATCAAAAGCCTCTCCAAAACGCTTTTCGGCTTTCTTAACTTCCTTGTCAATTTTAGCCTCCAGCTTTGCACAATAATCTTCAATAAGAACGTCTGCTCGGTATCGCTTCTTACTATCCTTATTATCGATTAACGGGTCATTGAAGGCGTCTACGTGACCCGATGCTTTCCAAGTGGTCGGATGCATCAAAATAGCAGCATCAATCCCCACAATATTTTCATTCAGACGCGTCATCGCCTGCCACCAGTACTGTCTGATGTTATTCTTTAATTGAACACCTAATTGGCCGTAATCATATACCGCGCTGAGTCCATCATAGATTTCGCTTGATTGAAAGATGAATCCGTATTCTTTTGCGTGGGAGATTACCTGCTTAAAATGTTCGTCTGGTGCCTTCATGATTGATTTGATTTACAGCAAAAATAGAATAATCAATTCAAAGAGTTTGGGCTTTCGAATCAGGATGCACAAAGGTTGCGTTTTGCAAGGATATCTTGTCTTGTGAACTGCATCGAAATCCTCCTTCCCAGAATCTGTTTAGGCTGTAAAGAATCTCGAGTCCTGAATCACCTTCTTTGCTATAAGTGTCTTTCTAAGCTGATCCCAACCCATTTTTCTTCTAAAGAGAACCATCCGATGCGTATCGCATTAGATGCTTCGACAACTAGGCCTATTGAGAGAATCAGCGCGGCATACTATCATATCGCAGGATCGAAGCCATCATCTAGCCTACTATCTGCCTATAAATATCGCGGAATGCCCAGTTTAGCCACCGATCTATTTCTGCTCTGTAAAGACTTACTAGAAGACTTTCTATTCGAATCTGATATTGATGGTATAGTACCCGTTCCGATGCATCCACTAAAAAAATGGAAGCGCGGATACAATCAAGCCCAAGAGTTGAGTTCTCAAATTGCCAAGAATTTTAACTTATCTCATCAGCCAAAATTGCTTAAAAAATCAGCGCTCTATCGTTCGCAGGTAAAGCGGAATGCCAAAGAGCGAACGAGTTCAAACTCTTCGATTCGACTGAGTAAACCGGGAGATGTCGAAGCCAAGCATCTACTCCTTATTGACGACGTAATCACAACGGGAGCTACATTGAGTCATTGTATTGAAGCGCTCTCGAAAATACCGGATATTAAAATTAGTGTGTTTACCATTTTCTATACCCCATCGAGAGCTTCGCATAATGTCGTTACTTTGTAGGCACGGTCCTATGAGAAACATTTTTCGAATTTTACTGGCTGCTCTAATCCTATCTTCTTACGGATGTGCAAAACGCGGCACTCCCTCAGGAGGTGAAAAGGATACTACCCCTCCTGTTCTCTTAAAATCAGAGCCCGCAATGGGGACTTCTAATTTCAAAGAGGAGAAGATTCGTCTCTACTTCGACGAATTCATCAAATTCAAGAAGTTGCAAGACCAGTTGATTATTTCCCCTCCGCTCAAGAACACCCCAATTATCAAACCACAGGGTTCTGCTAGTCGAATGGTTGAGATTCAACTGTTTGATACCCTACTTGAAAACACCACCTACAGTATCAACTTTGGAAACGCTCTTGTGGATAACAATGAAGAGAATCCTTATCCGTTTTTACAGTATGTTTTCAGCACTGGTGACCGAATCGATTCTCTAGAGTTAAAAGGCGCGGTAAAAGATGCCTACAACAGAAAAGCTGACCCCTTTGTTACCTTGATGCTATATCCCAATGATAGTGTGTATAACGATTCGTTAGTATATAACGAGCCTCCTCGTTATGTAGGCAGTACAGGAGACAGTTTGCCTATTTTCAATCTCAATTATCTCGCAGGCGGAAGCTACCGTGTATTTGCCATCAAGGACAATAACAAAAACAATAGATACGACCCTTACCTCGATAAAATCGGATACTTACCAGAACCCGTAACACTCCCTAACGACTCACTCTTCCTAGTCGAGCTTTTCAAGGAGAAAGTCGCTTTCAAAGCGAGTAGGCCAAAACTAGAGGGAAGTAATCATTTTTTAATCCCTTATGGGTCGGATATCGATTCTATACCTACCATAGAGATTATCAATCGTCCAGATTCACTGTGGACCTACGTAGAGAAGGTAACCAATAAAGACAGTTTGAATTTATGGTTCAAACCTGCAAAGTTTGATTCTCTTCAGGTCGTTGTTCAGTCTATGATTTCGATCGACACCTTTACCGTAAAACCCGTTAAGGTTGCGAAAGACACCCTGACTTTAAGTTCTATCTACAGAGGAAGCATTCCGCCTTTCAAATCTTTTAGCCTTGGCTCGAGTACTCCTCTAGCTAAAATCGATCGAAACTTCATATCCTTTTACAAGCAAGACAGCATTCCTTTAGATTCGGTCGAACTCTCCATCTCGAATAAGAATAATCGTATTCTTGAATCACCGCTTGAACCCGAAGAAAACACCTCATACCGTGTAAGTCTTTTACCGGGAGCCCTTGAGGACTACTTTGGTAACACCAACGACACGATAAATGTCCCTTTCCGATTTGATAAACTCGAAAACTTCGGGGTGCTGAAACTTCAAATAGAACCCGTTTTTAACTCCTCAATTGAAGTAAGCCTTTTAGATAAAGAGGACCAGGTAATCTATCAACAACCCTTAGACAGCTTGGGGAGATGTCAATTTAGAGCTGTAAAACCAGGTGTTTACGATATTCGACTTCTTTTTGACACCAATAAAAATGGTCGTTATGATACGGGGTCCTTTCTCAATCGCATTCGACCCGAACGAATTCTTTACCTCAACGAATCGATTGAAATTCGTGCAAATTGGGAAGAAAACAGGACCTACAAAATACAGAACTAAACATCATTACTCTAAATGGTGTTGACCGGGGGTAAAGTCATCAGGAGCAATTTTAGGTGCCTTGATCGTGCCCGCATCACCACTGTCGTTACTCACTACCCATTCTGAAAAATCAAAAGTGGGATTTCCTTTTAGAACCTACGCAGGTTTAGAGTACCAAGGAGGGTACAGCGATCATTTTCCGGTAGTGCTAGAACTAATATTTAAACCCACTGAGACCATGGAATACGGCTTAAAATAAGCACTAAACCTATTCCATAAAACAGTGCAATGCTCTTAAACTTTGCCTTGTCAGAAGATGCTTTCTTATGTCTTGACCAACCGATGGTAACAAGCGCAACAGCAATTAAATTCGTGGTTGGGTGTTCTAAAGCAAGTAAACGTGCTTCTGAAGATAGGTTACCGATACCCACCTCGCTTAATGCGTAGAATCCTTTCGCTGAAACGAAATAAACAATGACTCCTATCAAAAACTGAAGGTGAAAAAAAGCAACTCCAGCCAAAGATATACTTCGATCTCTTTTTTGCTGAAACTCTCGACCAGTTAAAAAACCATTGAGCGCGTTAATAAAGGCCAATAAAACGACCGCTAAGGCTAGAAAAGCAATGTAAGAGTGAAGAGAAACAATCATAGTTAAGTTATTTATGGTAGTTCTAAGTTAATCATTTTTGAATCGAGAAAGTAGTTGAGCCGTCGAAGGGTCATGACTTCCGTTTGAACCTTGTGACCAATCAGCCAAGATTTGATTAGCAAGTTGCTTACCAAGCTCAACCCCCCATTGATCATAGCTGTAAATATTCCAAATCACTCCCTGAATAAAAATCTTATGCTCATAAGCGGCTACAAGGCTACCTAGAGTATAAGGGGTGAGTTTTTTAATAAGGAAAGTAGTGGTTGGCTTATTTCCTTCGAAAACTTTATGTGGTATGATGTCTTCGACACTCAATAGATCAATGCCTTTTATTTCAAACTCTCTGGTAACTTCTTCCTTTGATTTACCATTCATAAGAGCTTCGGTTTGGGCAAAGAAGTTTGACATCAGTTTGTCGTGATGGTCTTGCCTTCCATGAAGGGGCTCCACAAATCCAATGAAATCTGTCGGAATAAGTTTCGT
>JAYPSS010000072.1:0-7009 GCA_038133115.1 Flavobacteriaceae bacterium
CCCTTGGCATATACCAAAGCAACAATTAGCCAGCAGTTAAATACCTTTTTATCACTGCTTCCTGCTTTTATTCTTCTTGCTTGGCTATTTCAAAGGTACCCCAAGCATCGATTTTACGCCCTTTTTACCGCAGGAGTGTTATTCAGTCTTGTTCGACTTGGCAAGGTAAACGGACATTATCTTCTGCAGGTGTATCCCTATCTAATTTTACTCCTAGGAATGCTGATCTACGAATTTAGAAGAACACTCTCCCCGCAAATTGTACTGATTCTATTAGTGCTCCTTCCCATTGAAACCTACAAAGAAACTTGGGACCTTTTGAAATACCATGAAAACACTGGGTATTGGTATAATGGCGAAGGTCATGAGATCGCCCGATTTCTGAAAGATAACGACCTAGATCATGACACCGCTTACTATACCGAATATCATATCGGATACTGGCTTACCAACAATCGCCCACTAACAAAAGTGGTTACTCATCCTAGTAATATAGAGCGCCCAGAATTATATCCCTTCATGGGGGTAAAAGATTCAACGCCCGTAGCTGTATTAGAGAAATTAGTAACCAACCAGAAACCTGAAATCATTATCGCTAAATCGCGTAAAAATTTCAAGGATGCAGCGCTAGAATCAATACTTGATAGTGCCCTAAAACAAAACTACCAACAGATAACATCCGTTGGTAGTGCGCTTATTTATAAAAGAAAATAGATTCTTAGTCTACGAGTAGAACCAGATTGTTTTGCTTCATCTCAACAGTACCGCTTTTGATCGCAAGAACTGTATCAGAACCTTTAGTGGTAAAGAGGTGTGTAAAAGAAGAAGGAACTTTCTTTACATCAAACCCTTTAAGACGAACCTCTCCTTCTTGTAATATAGATACAATTGGGGCGTGATTTTCAAGTAATTGAAATGAACCATCAACTCCAGGTAATGCGACAGCTGTTGCATCTCCTTGGTATAAAGTGGCCTCAGGTGAGATGATTTCTAGTTTCATAAACTCTTAAGCTTCAGCAAGCATTTTCTCTCCTGCCTCGATAGCTTCTTCAATCGATCCCTTAAGGTTGAAAGCAGCTTCAGGTAGGTGGTCTAGCTCACCGTCCATAATCATATTAAATCCTTTGATCGTTTCTTTGATATCTACAAGTACTCCAGGAATTCCCGTAAACTGCTCAGCTACGTGGAAAGGCTGAGATAAGAAACGCTGAACGCGACGTGCTCTTGATACTGCAAGTTTGTCTTCTTCAGAAAGTTCTTCCATACCAAGAATCGCGATGATATCTTGAAGCTCTTTATAACGCTGAAGAAGCTCCTTAACACGTTGTGCACAGTTATAGTGCTCATCACCAAGAATGTCAGCGGTAAGAATTCTTGAAGTAGAATCTAGCGGATCTACTGCAGGATAAATACCAAGCTCCGCAATCTTACGAGAAAGTACAGTCGTTGCATCAAGGTGAGCAAAGGTTGTAGCAGGCGCAGGGTCAGTAAGGTCATCCGCAGGTACATAAACTGCCTGAACCGAAGTGATCGAACCATTTTTAGTTGAAGTAATACGCTCCTGCATCGCACCCATCTCAGTAGCAAGTGTAGGTTGGTAACCTACCGCCGATGGCATACGTCCAAGTAGTGCAGATACCTCAGAACCTGCTTGGGTAAATCTAAAGATGTTATCTACGAAGAATAGTACGTCTTTACCTTGACCATCTCCAGCTCCATCTCTAAAGTATTCAGCAATCGTTAATCCTGAAAGAGCAACACGTGCACGTGCTCCAGGAGGCTCATTCATCTGACCGAAAACAAAAGTAGCCTTAGACTCCTTCATTGCGTTTTTATCAACTTTAGAAAGATCCCATCCGCCTTTCTCCATTTCTTCCATGAAGGCTTCACCATACTTGATAATTCCTGACTCAAGCATTTCACGAAGAAGGTCATTTCCTTCACGAGTACGTTCTCCTACACCGGCGAATACAGATAAACCTCCGTGGCCCTTGGCAATATTGTTGATTAACTCCTGAATAAGTACGGTTTTACCAACACCAGCTCCACCGAAAAGACCAATCTTACCTCCTTTAGCATAAGGCTCGATAAGATCGATCACCTTGATACCTGTAAAAAGAACTTCTGTAGAAGTAGAAAGGTTTTCAAATGCCGGAGCCTCGCGGTGAATTGGAAGACCTTTATCTCCAGTGCGCTCTAATTCGGTAAGACCGTCAATAGGCGCTCCAATTACATTAAATAAACGACCGTAAACGTCGTCGCCAATTGGCATTTGAATAGGCGCTCCAGTAGCTACAACCGAAGTGCCACGGCTAAGACCGTCTGTAGAGTCCATAGAAATTGTACGAACGGTGTTTTCACCTACGTGCGATTGAACCTCTAAAACGAGCTCAGAACCATCAGGTTTTGAAACAGATAGAGAATCGTAAATCTTAGGAAGAGCAACACCTGCTTCGAATTCTACATCGATTACAGGTCCTACAACTTGTGAAATTTTTCCAGTTACTTGAGACATTACTAGAGCGTTATATGGCTAAAAGCCTGTTACTTAATTTGAGCGCAAATATACAGAGTTTAGAGGAAGTAAAAAACCTCTTATAAAAATAAAAGCGCCCCTTAATGGGGCGCTTTAAAAATTGATTGTGAGAAGGTCCTAATTAGAAGTTCACGTTAAGTGAAGCATAGTATATAGAACCAATCATTCCAGTACCGATAGCAGTCATATAATCACCACCAGCGATGTTAGATCCACCTAATTTAAGTACACTGTTGTACTCAGGTAATTTAAGGTTGATAGATGCGTCAAGAACGTCGAAAGCAGGAATTTCTCCGTCAGCAAAAGATGCCTGCCAAGTATATGATCCTGAATAACGATAGTTAACGTTAAATCCTAAATTCTTAACTAGCTCTTGGTGACCAAAAGAAGCCTTGAAACGATCTCTCGGAGTGTTTAATCCTACCTCAAAATCTGGATAATCAGCTTCGTTGAAATCAAGTTCAGTTAATGTATAGCTAATGCCTAAGTCAAATCCAGCAAGTTTAGTATCTAAACCAGCTACTAGACCATAAGACTTAACAGGAACATCTGTGTTTGAGTATGCTTGATAAACCTTGTAATCTCCATTTTGAAGTGCAAGTAGTGACAGTGAGTTGTCACCAGCTTGACCGTATAATGGCACTATTTTGGTTTCAGCCGCATTGAAGTTCGTGTACTGGTTCCAGTAAGCACTAACATCAAGGGTAATAGGACCTATTTGGCCACGGTACCCAACTTCGTAAGCTTCAATCTCTTCAGCGCCCACTAGCTCGGTATCTTTCTTAACCGGCGCGCCAGCAAGAACAGAAGAAAGAGAGAACGAATTCGTGTAAGCCGAGCGACCTGTTACAGTAGATGTTGCAGGTAAACCTAAAGCTTGTGCTTGAGCACTTGTCGCGAAGGTTCTTACATCACGATCAAGGTTAGACTCAGCACCACCAACTAGGATAGCTTGTCCTACATCTAATCCAATGAAGAAATCCTGAGTGGTAGGGTTTCTGAAACCTGTCTGAGCTGAGAAACGAACGTTGTGATTTCTAGCTGAACCTAGCGTATATCCGAAAGAGATACGAGGAGAAACAAAACCATCTAAAAATTCGTTCTTATCGTAACGAGCTGAAGCCGTTACTTTCAAGCGCTCATCAGCAAACTTCTTCTGAATCTGAGTGTATGCACCGTATTCATTGTATTTGATAGGACCGTCTTTATCAGTAAAGATCGTCCCGTTGGAGTTTAATTCATATTGACGGTAAGAACCTCCAACCTGAAGATCTGCCCAATTATTGATAAGGTGAGCAAAATTGTAATTACCGTTAATATGTCTAAACTTGGTGTTATCGATGAACTTCGCTCCAGTTGTAAAATCACCATCTTGTTTCACATTAGTGAATGCGCTATTGAATTCACCTGAACCAGGTAAGAAACGGTTTCTGTTGGCTTGGCCACGTAAGTTAAATGCACCATAGTTGGTAGCAGCTCCAAATTGACTGTAGAAGTCTACAGGATAGTCAGCAGCTAAACGACCATTGTTGTGGGCGTCTACATTAGAGCGACCTAGTTGCTTAGACAATAAATATCCTGTAACGTAGTCACCAAACCACTTGGTATCTGCGGCCTGTTGACGGTTGATATTGATTGCCGCAAAACGAGTATCATAAGCGTCACCCGAATCTTCTTCTGTTACATAAGCACGAACAAAGAAATGATCGTTTTTAACCTCTAATTTTTGCTGAGTCATCGCAAAGCCCGATACCGCATAACGGTTAGCTCCTTGATAAATAGTAGTACCCGTACCTCTACGGTAGTTGTAGATGATTTCTAGATCATCTCCGTTCGGACGATAGTAGATTCCAATATCTCTCTTCATACTCTTCGCATCGTAATCTGCAAGAGCAGCCTCGTCGTAACCTGTACGAGAAACAAACGCTTTCCCGAAAGTGCCGGTTGGTGTACCTGCGAAGTAATCGAAATCTAAGGTTGTTGCAACCTCATCCCCATAAACGTTTAGACCGTCATAGCCAGGGTTCGTTCTGCGTGATGACCACCCTTCATATTCAAGAGCAGTCTGACTCATATCCTGAGTGCTGTTCGCATGCCAGTCTTCACCTTGTAAGAAAGTAAGATTGGCTTTGATCGCTAGTTTGTCAGAGAATTTCTTAGCGAAACGAACTCCAACGTCCATGTACTCGTTAGCACCAGCTGCATTCTGAACCGTGATACCTGTTTTACCATAAACACTAACTCCTTCGGTAATGAAAGGATCTTTAGAAGTCATGAATAAGATACCATTGAAAGCACCAGCACCGTAAAGTGCAGACGAAGCACCTGGTAGGATTTCAACGCTTGCAACATCAAGTTCAGACATACCTACTAGGTTACCTAAAACGAAGTTAAGACCTGGCGCAGTGTTGTCCATTCCATCTACTAATTGAAGGAATCTTGTGTTTGCAAAAGTTGCAAAACCACGAGTGTTGATCGATTGAAAAGTAAGTGAGTTGGTGTTAATATCAACTCCCTTAAGGTTTTGTAAACTTCCGTAGAAACTTTCTGCGGTTGCATTCTGAATTTGAGCAAGACCGAAACGCTCAACAGAAACCGGCGATTCAAAAATACGCTCAGGAGTTCTAGAAGCAGAAATTACGATTTCATCTAACGCTGTAGAAGATTCATTGAGCGTTACCGTTAAGGCTGATCCTGAGAAGGTAGCTGTTGCTGTAGTATACCCTAAACTTGAAACACGCAGAGTGAATGGCGGAGTAAGGCTAGTAGTAAAAGCAAAGTTTCCGTCGAAATCAGCTACAGCACCCTCTGATTGTCCAACTACGATAATATTCGCATTGGCAACAGGAGCACCATTTTGATCTACAACCTTTCCATTTACGCTAGTTTGAGCTAGAGCAAAAGCACTTGAAAGGATGCTTAGTACAAGAATTAACTTTTTCATCATGTGGTTATTTAGATTTAATTCATCCAGTTTAATGGGGGAAAGATAGGGCTTTTTTCAAAGCTGTTGTGAATTTGACAAAGAATCGCCTCTGAAAATGCCAAAGACAAATCTTAAAATAGATATTATCGAATATTTCTATCTAAACCGTTGATTATCAACTACACGCTGTAATTGATTAGCTCTCTTCGATAGGCGGTTAGAAGTTTTGATTTCGACACAAAACCATAATACTTACCCTCGCGGATAACGGGTAAATTCCAGGCTCCGCTATCTTGAAAACGTTGCATGACTTGCTGCATATTGTCTTTAGCATAGTCAATTACCTCTGGCGGACGAGTCATATACTCCCTGGCCTTCGTAAGATCATAAAGGGATTGATCAAAGAGCACCGATCGAATGTCATCCAGCAAAATAACTCCTTCCAAGGAACCGTCTTTACTTACCACCGGAAACAAATTTCGGCTCGATTTCGCGACTCCTTCTTCTAGTAACTGTCTCAAAGACATTTCTGGGCTGAGTTCGACAAAATTCTGTTCAATCACCGAATCGAGATTCATCAGCGTCAAAACACTTTGATCCTTGTCAAAGGTCAGTAGCGCATTCTTCTCGGCTAACTCTTTTGTATAGATAGTATGACTTAGGTTATTTTTCGAAATCAGGTAGGCGGTTGAAACGCACAACATAAGTGGAATAAAAAGTTCATAGCCTCCGGTAATTTCGGCAATCAAAAAGATCGCTGTTAGCGGTGTTTTTAAAACCCCGGCCACAATACCAGCCATCCCAATCAGGGTGAAATGTGTTTCGTTGACCGCAAATCCCAGAGCATTAAAGGTCTTACCAACAGCATTACCTAATGAACTCCCCATAACTAGCGCAGGAATAATAATACCTCCCGTCCCTCCCGACGCAATAGTGAGGGTCATCGCAAGTGACTTAAAAAGGGTGATTCCCAAGAGAAGAAAGATCACCACGTAGGTTTTTTCTGACCAGAGTTCAAACATAGAACCCTGAATAACGGTTATATGATTACCCGAAAGCAGCGCGTTTATAACACCATACCCTTCACCATAGAGTGGAGGAATAAAGTAGAGTATCGCTCCCATGATTGCCCCGCCCACCATGAATCGATACGATCTCGATTTAATACGCTCGAGTGCGCCAGTAATGGCGAAGTGCGCCTTGTGAAAATATACACTAACCAGGCCCGCCATCACCCCTAGAACAATATAGAAGAATGTATCCGATACATTAAACCCCTCATTGTGATCAACATTAAACAACACCTGATCTCCAACTACTAAAAAAGAAGTGATCACCGAAACCAACGAAGCTACCAGTAACGGTAGTAATGAGGCGAATGTTAAATCTAAACTGAAAATTTCAATGGCAAAGATCACCGCGGCAATGGGTGATTGAAAACTAGTTGCGATAACTCCTGAAGCGGCACAACCGATAAGTAACATTCTAGTCTTTCGGTTCAGATGAAAAAGATCACCAAAAACAGAAGATGCTGCCGAAGCAGATAA
>JAYPSS010000073.1:0-7005 GCA_038133115.1 Flavobacteriaceae bacterium
TATTAAATCTTTCCATCATTTCTAGGGCTAAAAGATCAGCAGAATCCTGCATCCAGGTTTCTTCAGCATCAATTAGGATACTTACATTCAACCTCGCAGCCTCCTTAAATATCGATACATATCGTTTACGAATGCGTTCGAAGGCATCCTTTGTTTCTTGATCAGTGTCCTTTTTTAAAGCATTTTCAAAAACCTTATATGCCCCTATTGCTGTTGGTTTGAAGACGCCAAAAGCTTCCCCATCATTCTTAGTAACCGTTTGGAGTGAATCAATGATCGAATCGGTTTTGTTATCATATTGTTCTTCAGATTCTTGACCTTCAACAGAATAATCTAAAATAGCCTTGACCCCGTTCTGATTTAAATTAGAAACCAAATTTGAACAATCTGAGCGATTAACACCCCCACAAAACTGTCTAAAAACGGTTGACTTAATGATTTGCGGAATCAATGGCAGTCTAGCTTTTAGGCCGAAAAGAGCCAAGTTAGAACCGAAAGACACCCATCTCGGATTACTCATAACCTTGAACATTAAATACGCTTTACGCAATTCTGACGAAGACTTTTGAGAGAAGGCAATCTCGGTATTATCGAACCTCAATTCTGAATTCATGCTCTTTTTTTGAGTAAAGATATTTCAAAGAGTCCTTATTCTAAACATACCATAGTATATTTAACCCCTATGAAAACTCACGAAGTATATTTTGATCATTTAGGCGCAGAACCTTTTAAAAAACTGATGACAGAGTCAGGCATTTCAAAAACCTTTGTGTTATGTGATCAGATCACCGCAGAGTTGTGTTTGCCTGTTTTGAAAGAAATGGTAGACCTTCAAGAGTTTACCCTTATCCTAATCCCAACAGGTGAATCCTATAAAACGATTGAAACTTGCGACAGTGTCTGGGAGCAACTAACCAAGGTCAATGCAGATAGAAAGGCTCTTCTTATCAATCTAGGCGGTGGGGTTCTTACTGATTTAGGAGGTTTTGCTGCGAGTTGCTATAAACGAGGAATCAGATTTGTAAATATACCCACTACCCTGCTTGCCATGGTTGATGCCTCTACTGGGGGAAAGACAGGGGTGGATTTCGGAAGTTTTAAGAACCAAATTGGCGTTTTCTCAGTTCCTGAATTTACTTGGGTTCATTCCATATTTCTTAAAAGTTTACCTGAAAATCAAATTCGTAGTGGAGCCGCTGAAATGATCAAACACGGTCTTATTTATGACCCTAAGCATTTCGATGAAGTAATTTCTAATTTTAGTGATTTGAAATCACTCATTAGCGAATCGGTTTCTATTAAACAGGCAGTGGTCGCGCAAGATCCTACTGAAAAAGGACTACGAAAAATTTTAAATTTTGGGCATACCCTAGGTCATGCTATTGAGAGTTTTTACCTCGATACTCCTACCTCTTTATTGCACGGTGAAGCTATTGCTGTCGGTATGATTCTAGAAGCATATTTATCGCACAAAAAATTAGGCCTTTCGAATGACGAGTTGCTAACTATCACGAATCATATTCAGGGTCTTTACGATTTACCCATCATTAACCCTGTTCATTACCAATCGATCATAGAACTTACCAAACAGGACAAAAAAAACGAACACGGGAGTGTTCGTTTTGTTGGATTAGAACAAATAGGAAAAGCAGTATATGACCTACCACTTGAGGCTGAAGATATACTAGAAGCCTTTTCCTACTATAGAGGAATCATTCTATAATTCTCTAAAGATCGTATGCATGAGTCGCTTTTTGTCATTAATCGACTCCTCCATGGCGATCATCGTTTCAGTTCTGCTCACCCCATCGATATCATCAATCTTAAAGATGATATTTTTTGCGTGAGTGGTGTCCTTCGCTCTGATTTTACAGAAGATATTGAACTTACCGGTGGTAATATGTGCCACAGTAACGTATGGAATGTCAGATAAACGCTCAAGAACAAACTTGGTCATGTGCGTTTTTTCAAGAAATATTCCGACGTAAGCAATAAATGAGTAGCCTAACTTTTCATAATCTAACGTCAAAGAGGATCCTTTAATAAGATCAGCATCCTCCATTTTTTTAACGCGTACGTGAACCGTACCGGCTGAAATCAATAGTTTTTTGGCGATGTCAGTATATGGAATACGAGTATTCTCAATTAACATATCCAGTATCTGGTGATCAATCTCGTCTAATTTAACCTTTGGCATTTTCTTGAATTTTCGGCAAAAATACTACAGAATTGAAGAAAATCTTACAAATAATTTAATTTTATTAAAAAATTCTAAGAATTATTCATTTTCAAGAAATTGACTCAATCTCAAATCAATTAGCGTCTGTTCTTCGGGAGTCGCCTTTCGATAATCTAAAATCTGTCTTAGGTTTAAAAGACTTGAATCTACCTGATCGTAAGTGGTGAATTCGAAGACGGTATCTATTTGATTATTAACTAACACCTCAATATATCTTACATAGAATTGATGATTTTCTGTTATGACCAGCTCGTCATAACTATTGGTGTTGTTTTCTGGAATTTCACAATATTCCTTAAAAATCAAATCGTCTGATCGATCAGGTATGGCCTTAGATAAAAACTCTAGAATATTCGATAAGCATTGGGCAATAATCGATGTAATAGCTGTCCTTGTATAATCTTTACCTAATTGTCCGGCTTCAAACAGCACCGTTGGTATGCCTTTAGCATGAAAATAGTCCCCAGTGCAATTCGGATTGAAGCCATCATCGTATCTTCCTATGTGTATCTTGAAATCGTCTGGCAATGACGATACCATTTGGTTAATCAGATGCATAGTTACTATTCTAGTTGGAGTTACCTTACGAGAATCATCGGCTGCGGCTGACAGAAAGGATAAAGCGGCCTCTTTATTAGTGTCACCAACCGTAAACCGGGTTCTTTGATCGTGTAAATTTAGGTTGTAATGAGGTTTAAATTCTTCAACGAGTCGCATCAGCGTTTTGATCTCACTTTGTGATTGAGTAAGTGCATCACGATTAAGATCTATTCCCTTTCCATTGGTCCGCGTGTACTTGTCGGCGCCATCAGGGTTTAGTTGTGGGATAATAAGTAAACTTAGCTCTTTATGATAAGACGGAGATTGAAGATACTTTTCTAACCAGATGAGCAATCCTCTAGTTGTAGTAGATTCATTGCCATGCATCTGTGACCACATAAGAATCTTGACAGGGCCTTCTCCTAAACGAATTGCATGAATAGGTTGCCCGAGCTCAGAGCTGCCTACAATTTCAGTTTCAATCGCATGGGCGTTCAACCAATCTTTCAGGCGAGCGCTGGGAAAATAACGTTCTTTAAACATCTCACGCAAGGTAATAGTATATTTGTATTTGAATCAAATACGTACTCTTGAAATCACTTTTATCTTTATTCGCTATTCTCATTTTTTTTAGTTCCTGTTTCAGAGCACCCGAAAGAAATTGTTCCGATTTTAAAATAGGGGTTTTTGAATTCGTAGCTATTACAGATTCAGATACATTAATTTCCATTTTTGAGCGATATGAAGGCTATGAGATTGACCGATTTCAGAATCAAATAGACACTTCCTCGGTTCGATGGATTAATGATTGTGAGATGATCCTTAGAAACAAAAACCCAAAAAATAATCAAGAAAAGGAAGCGATTCATATTAAAATCCTTGAAACCGACGCGGATGGTTATCGCTTTGAATATGGATTCTTATCTGAGCCTATCAAAATGAGAGGCTATGCAAGAAAATTACGATCTTTAGAAAAGAGTTAATTCTCCCCCATTATTCTGTACATCGCCTTCATTATTTGAGTCTTCATAGTTTGACTCATCGATCTCATCTTCATCAGCCTCTACTTCCTCGAAAGGTAAAGGGTCTTCAATATGTACTTGTTTGATCTTATCTGTGGTAACTTGATTGCCTAGAGCCTTGATTCCCTTGACGCTAATAAAATCTTCCACATTGAGAGTTAAGTCTGGCAATGCATCCTTACCTCTTGGCTTGACAAACTCTAAACGAAGGATTGGACGATAATCGGTCAAAAAAGCGATCAATTCTGAACCTTTAGTTTCACTGATAACAAGCTCCTCCTTCAACTCTTGCTCGATTAAGAATCGTTTTAAAAAGTATCGTTCTCTTTCTCCCTCGTAATATAGCAAGGATAGCGGTTTTGTGGGGATCCACTTTTCTAATAATAACAAATTATCAGGCATGTGAAGCGCTAAATCAGGAGTAACCGTTTTTACGATTCCGTCTGAAGTAACTATCAGTAAGAGATCATCCCCCTTAAAGGCACCTAAATACTCACCACGATCCTCAGAATTCAATCTTCTAGTGATCGAATCATACCATAATTCACGTGGTTTTAGAGTTGATTTACCAGAATCTTTGAATTCAATTTTCTTGACAGTATGTTTCGAAACCAAATTACCCTTTGACCCTCTCCCTTTAATCAAGATATCTGCAAAATCGATATCCCATTTCAACTTTTTAATACTTCCTGTAGGTCTTAGGAAGACGGTTATGGTTTCTGCTTCACCATTCGGGTTAGCACTAAAATACAAGACCTGACAATTCTCAACATCAGAGGTTAATGAATACTTGCGATCCCTAGTCACAGAGGTCACTGCAAATCTTTTTATGAATGAAGCGCCGTTTTTCGGAAGCTTATATACCATGTTATATACCATTCGCGAATCATTCTTCTTGAAAATGCCAACATGTATAATTTCCTTTCCTACAAAGACCTTAGAATCAACCTTGCTAACCTGCATGGATCCATCGGCAAAAAAGACGATAAAATCATCAATATCACTACAGTCGGCTACATATTCATCTTTGCGAAGCCCAGTACCGACAAAACCTTCCTCTCTATTCACATAAAGTTTAAGGTTTCGGATGACCACTTTTGTGGCCTCAATCGTATCAAAAACTCTAAGTTCTGATTTACGCTTTTTACCCTCACCGTACTTCTTTTTGAGTGACTTAAAGTAATTAATCGCAAAATCGATAATGTGAGCGAGATGGTTTTCGACTTCAGCAATTTGATCCTCTAATGATTCGATATATGCAGCTGCTTTATCGATATCAAACTTAGAAATACGCTTGATTCGAATTTCAGTAAGTCTTACAATATCTTCTTCGGTAACCGCTCTTTTAAGGTGAATGATATGGGGCTGGAGCCCTTTATCAATTGCAGAAATCACCCCTTCCCAGGTCTCTTCTTCTTCAATCTCGCGATAGATTCGATTTTCAATAAAAATGCGTTCTAACGAAGAAAAATGCCATTGTTCTTGCAGCTCTTTTAATTGAATTTCAAGTTCAGACCTTAATAATTCCACCGTATGATCGGCAGAGCGCTTTAATATTGTCTTTACGTCAATAAACGCAGGCTTATGATCTTCGATTACACAGGCTAACGGGGTAATAGATACTTCGCAAGAAGTGAACGCATAAAGTGCGTCAATAGTTTTATCTGGGGAAATCCCAGTGGGTAGATGAATTAAGATTTCTACATTTTCTGCAGTATTGTCTTCTACCTTCTTGATTTTAATCTTTCCCTTATCGTTAGCCTTTAAAATGGAGTCAATAAGAGAAGAAGTGTTGGTTCCGTAAGGTATTTCTTGAATTACAAGGGTTGACTTGTCCTGAATTTCAATTCTTGCTCTCACTCTGATTCGCCCACCTCGTAAACCATCGTTATACTGCGTAGCATCAACGATACCTCCGGTCGGAAAATCAGGCACCAGCGAAAAACTTCGATTATTCAAATACGCAATACTGGCATCAATAAGTTCAATGAAATTATGTGGAAGAATTTTAGTCGATAAGCCCACTGCAATACCCTCGGCCCCTTGAGCAAGTAGCATCGGAAATTTTACTGGCAAATGAACCGGTTCTTTCTTTCTTCCGTCATAAGAACTTTGCCATTCGGTAATCTTAGGGCTATAAACAACGTCTAATGCAAATTTGGTAAGTCGAGCTTCTATATACCTAGAAGCCGCGGCACCGTCACCCGTTAATATATTACCCCAGTTTCCTTGGGTATCAATAAGCAATTCCTTCTGACCGATTTGCACCATGGCATCTGAGATACTTGCATCACCATGGGGATGGTATTGCATTGTATGGCCAACGACATTCGCAACCTTATTGTATCTCCCATCATCGAGCTCTTTAAGGGCATGGAGAATTCGACGTTGAACGGGTTTAAAGCCGTCTTCAATAGCAGGAACTGCGCGCTCTAGTATCACATAGGAGGCATAATCAAGAAACCAGTCTTGATACATCCCCGAAACGGTAACCATCCGTTCTTTCGGTTCAGAACCTTGATTTAACTCATTAGGTGGTAGCTCGCTCATCGACTAGATCTTGTTCAACTTTAAGGTTATTAATTACAAACTCTTGACGATCAGGAGTATTCTTACCCATATAAAAATTGAGTAATTGATCAATGCTCATCGCTTTATCAAGAAGTATCGGCTCTAAACGAATCGATTCACCAATAAAATGCTTGAACTCGTCGGGTGAAATTTCACCTAAACCTTTAAATCGCGTAATTTCAGGCTTAGCACCTAATTCAGCAAGAGCTTCTTTTCGTTCCGTTTCACTGTAGCAATAAATCGTCTTCTTTTTATTACGAACTCTAAAAAGAGGGGTTTGTAGGATGTATAAGTGATTCTCCTTGATTAATTCTGGAAAAAACTGCAAAAAGAACGTTATTAAAAGCAGACGAATATGCATTCCATCCACATCCGCATCAGTAGCGATTACGATATTGTTGTATCGTAAATCCTCCATCGAATCCTCAATATTTAAAGCTGCTTGTAGCAGATTAAATTCTTCGTTCTCGTAAACGATTTTCTTACTCATGCCGTAAGAGTTCAAGGGTTTTCCTCTTAAACTAAAAACAGCTTGAGTATTTACGTCACGAGATTTAGTGATAGATCCTGAGGCAGAATCTCCCTCGGTAATGAACAAGGTAGATTCGAGACGTCTGTCGTTTTTCAAATCGG
>JAYPSS010000074.1:0-6991 GCA_038133115.1 Flavobacteriaceae bacterium
TAATGTGTGTAGCCGAGTAGTACTAATTGCTCGTATACTTGCACAGTCCCTTGTGCACCTTTAAAACGCTTTATCACTTCAAGATTAATTTGATTTTTAGACCATATTGCAGCTTGCTGCTTTCGTCTCTATATGTCATATCATTAAAGTATTTAAGACTTTGGTGGCCATGGCGATAGGGTCCACCTCTTCCCATCCCGAACAGAGAAGTTAAGCCTATCAGCGCCGATGGTACTGCCCCAAAAGGTGGGAGAGTAGGTCGCCGCCATCCTCAAGCCCCTCACAGCAATGTGAGGGGCTTTTTTTATGCCTTATATTATTGGGAGGTGTAGATAAAAAAAGGACCCCTTTCGGGGTCCTCTACTCACTCACGCTAGTTCAAAAGAACGGTTGATTGATGATTGTTTTGTTTCGTAAACAATTTCTATTAAACGCGTGGTAAATCTCCATCTCCCTTTAGGGGTAAGTGACTCTCACCCATAAGGTATTTATCTACATGGTGTGCTGCTTGTCTTCCTTCTGAAATTGCCCAAACAATAAGGGATTGTCCTCTTCTTTGGTCCCCAGCAGCAAATACACCTGGTACATTTGTCTTATAATCGGTTTCTTCAGCAGCAATGTTTCCTCGATTATCGAATGTTAAACCAAAGCTCTCTGCTAATGTATTCTCTGATCCTGTAAAACCTAATGCGAGAAGTGCAAGGTTGCAATCCCAGGTTTTAGAAGACCCTTCTCTTTCTATCAATTGCATACGACCCTCTTTGTATTCCCAGCTAACCTCTACCGTTTCTAATCCTATTAGTTTTCCTTTATCATTTCCTAAGAAACGCTTCGTCATAATACTGAAATGACGATCTACGCCCTCCTTATGAGAGGTACTCTCTCTAAGTCGCATCGGCCAGAAGGGCCAAGGTTGGTTTTCAGGACGGTCTTTCGTTGCCATTGGCATGATTTCGAAGTTTTGGATGCTGTTAGCACCTTGTCTTCTTGAAGTACCAATACAGTCAGATCCTGTATCTCCACCTCCGATAACGATGACATCTTTACCTTCGGCAGTGATCTTCTCACCGTTAATTTCGAGATTCGAAACTCGGCGGTTATTTTGTGGTAAGAAGTCCATGGCCTGAACCACGCCTTTAAGATCGGCTCCTTTAATAGGCAAACCTCTTCTAACGGTTGCCCCTCCACAGAGAACTACCGCGTCATGATTTTCTTTGATTTCATTTGCATCAATGTTTACCCCAACGTGAGCACCAGTTTTGAATTGAATGCCTTCTTCTTCTAAAAGCGCAATTCTTCGATCAATAATGGTTTTCTCTAACTTGAAGTCTGGAATTCCGAATCGCAATAGTCCACCAACCTTTTCGTCTCTTTCGAAAACGGTTACCTCATGCCCAGCTCGGTTCAATTGCTGTGCCGCGGCTAAACCAGAAGGTCCTGAGCCAATTACAGCGACTTTTTTACCTGTGCGCGTCTTAGGAGGCATTGCTTGAAGATAGCCGTTAGCAAAGGCGGTCTCTACAATGTTTTTCTCGATATTTTCGATAGATACAGGGTCTTCGTTGATCCCTAGAACACATGCTTCTTCGCATGGCGCAGGGCAAAGTCTTCCTGTAAATTCAGGGAAGTTATTCGTAGAATGTAATATTTGAGATGCTTTCTCCCAATTACCTTCATAGACGGCGTCGTTAAAATCAGGAATTAAATTTCCTAACGGACATCCGCTATGACAAAATGGGATTCCGCAATTCATACAACGAGCTCCCTGCTCCTTTAATTCTTCCTCTTTTAATGGCTGGGTAAATTCTTTATAGTTTTTAGTTCGCTCTTCAACAGGAAGATATCCTTCTGTTTTACGCTTGAATTCTAAAAATCCGGTTGTCTTTCCCATTAGTTACTAGTTGTTTGGTTTTCTTCAGCGATTCTAATCAGTGCCTGACGATATTCTTCTGGGAATACTTTCACAAAGTTCCCAACTTCGTTCTCCCAATTGGTTAATAGTTTTTCTGCCAATGGGCTCATCGTAAGGTTGTAGTGATTCTCAACTAAAGTGAATAATTCTTTTTGATCTTCTTCGGTTTCAACAGTGAGTAAATTAAGATCAAGATTCTTAACGCCTGCCTTAAAGGTTTTGTCTGGGTCGTATACATAGGCCAGACCACCACTCATTCCTGCACCGAAGTTTCTTCCTACTTTTCCTAGGATAACAGCAACTCCGCCAGTCATGTACTCACAACCGTGATCACCGATTCCTTCAACGACCGCCTTGGCTCCTGAATTTCTTACACAGAAGCGTTCTCCTGCAAGACCATTAATGTAGGCCTCTCCTGTAGTGGCACCGTATAAACAAACGTTACCGGTAATTACGTTTTTATGTGACTCAAAAGATGAACCATTAGGAACGCGAACTACGAGTCTCGCTCCTGAAAGGCCTTTTCCGAGGTAATCGTTGGTTGCTCCATTAACTACCAGCGTGAGTCCTTTGGTACTGAAAGCTCCAAAGCTTTGCCCAGCGAACCCATTAAATACGACACGTAGTGTATTGTCTGGTAGCCCGTCTGCTCCATAGATTTTTGAAACTTCATTCGAAATGATTGCCCCAACGGCACGATTGGTGTTGCTGATTGGGAATTCGAGCTGAGTTTTCTCTTTTCGGTAGAGTGCAGGGTGTGCTTTGCTTAAGATTTTGAAATCAATGGCATCTGCTGTTTCGTCTACCTGTTTTTCTGTATTTCTGATTGACACACCTTCAGGGGTATCAATAACTTTCAAAATAGGACTTAAGTCTAAGCCTCTTGTTTTGTAATGGTCTAGTACGTTGGATCGTTCTAGCTTTTGAACTTGACCCACCATTTCATCAATGGTTCTAAATCCAAGCTCGGCCATGATCTCGCGTAATTCTTGAGCGACAAAGTACATGTAGTTAACTACGTGTTCAGGCTGACCTTTAAATTTCTTACGAAGCTCAGGGTTCTGAGTTGCAATACCTACAGGACAAGTATTTAAGTGACACACACGCATCATAATACAACCTGAGGCTACTAGAGGTGCCGTGGCAAAACCGAACTCTTCTGCACCTAAAAGACATGCAATGGCTACATCTCGTCCGGTCTTTAACTGTCCGTCACACTCAAGAACAATTCTCGATCTGAGGTTGTTCATAACTAGTGTTTGCTGCGCTTCTGCTACACCTAATTCCCAAGGGAGTCCGGCATGTTTCAGAGAGGTAAGAGGAGATGCTCCTGTACCTCCGTCATAACCAGAGATTAGAATTACATCTGCGTTAGCTTTTGAAACTCCCGCAGCAATGGTTCCTACTCCGATTTCGGATACCAATTTTACATTGATTCTTGCTTCTCTGTTTGCTGATTTTAAATCGTAAATCAGCTGAGAAAGATCCTCGATTGAATAAATGTCGTGATGCGGAGGCGGAGAAATAAGCCCAACATAAGGTGTTGAGTTTCTCGTTTTAGCAATATCAGGATTAACCTTAGGTCCAGGAAGTTGACCTCCTTCACCAGGTTTTGCTCCTTGAGCCATCTTGATTTGAATTTCCTTGGCGTTAGTCAGATAATTAGAGGTTACCCCAAATCGACCCGAAGCGACTTGCTTAATTGCAGAGTTTCTCCAATCGCCATCTTCAGTTTTATAAAAACGAATGGTCTCTTCACCACCTTCACCTGAATTCGATTTACCACCGATTCGGTTCATGGCGATCGCCAAGTTTTCGTGAGCTTCCTTACTAATACTACCATACGACATTGCTCCTGTCTTGAATCGCTTCACGATTTCTGTCCAAGGTTCAACCTCGTCAAGTGGAATAGGGTCATAGTTGGTGAACTCTAATAATCCGCGAATAGTAAGTAGTCGTTTCGACTGCTCGTTAATTCGCTTGGCATATTCCTTATAGGTTTTTGGTTCATTGAGTCGAACCGCCTTTTGTAGTGTTGCAACACTGATCGGATCAAAAGCATGTTGCTCTCCATTTCTTCTCCAGCGGTATTCTCCACCTACTTCTAAATCTAAATCAGCAGGAGTTTCTGCTGCGGTAAATGCTTTGTCATGTCGAAGGGCAATTTCTTTTTCGATCTCCATCAGACCAATTCCTTCAATTCGTGTAGGTGTGATTGGGAAGTATTTACGAACAACTACAGAGTTCAGACCAATACATTCGAAGATTTGTGAACCTCGGTACGAATTAAGTGTCGAAATACCTACTTTATTAATCACCTTGAGAATTCCCTTACCTACTGCTTTGTTGTAGTTCTTAATCGCCTTTTCGGTATCCTCATAGCTAAACCCTTCATTTAGTGCTTGGGCAGTGATTAGTTCATTGACTAGGTAGGGGTTCACCGCACTAGCTCCGTATCCGAATAGTAACGAGAAGTGATGCACTTCACGAGGTTCTGCAGATTCTATAATTAAGCTTACTAGTGATCGGCGTTGTAGGCGTCCAAGACCGTGGTTTACGTATGAACAAGCAAGGAGCGCTGGTATAGCGGCATTTTCACCATCTACTTTACGATCAGATAGAATGATAATAGATACCCCATTATCAATAGCCTCTGCAGCATCTTTTACAAGCTTCTCTAAAGCTTTTTCTAGTCCATTCACCCCTTCTTTTACGGGATAAAGGATGTCTAAAGTAGCGGTTTCGAAACCTCCATTATCCTCATGTCTTCTGATTTTTTCTAAATCTTCTTTAGAGATAACAGGGTTCTGGATTTTTAATTTGTGGCACTGCTTTTCGTCAATTTCGAAGAGGTTGTAGTCTCGACCAAGTGTTAAACTAATGTCTGTGATCATCTCTTCTCGAATACCATCTAGAGGTGGATTCGTTACCTGAGCGAAAAGCTGCTTAAAATAATTGTAAAGTAGTTGCGGACGTTCAGAAAGCACGGCAATAGGAGTGTCAGACCCCATAGATCCTATAGGTTCAGCACCGTTTTCGGCCATCGGTAAAATAATACGACTGATGTCCTCTCTAGTATATCCAAAAAACTTAGCTCTAGTTTCTAGACTTGCTGAAGGCTGATGAACCTCACAAGCTCCGTACTCAATATCTTTTAGGTGGGTTAGTTTTTCATCTATCCATTGTTTGTAAGGGTGTTTACTGACGATTTCTTTCTTTACCTCTTCATCGCCAACGATTCTACCGGCTTCCATGTCTACAAGGAACATTTTACCTGGTTCTAATCGTCCGTGAGATTCAATATTTTCGGTTTCAACATCAACTACTCCGATCTCTGATGACATAATTACGTATCCATCTTTGGTTACACTATATCGAGAAGGACGAAGACCATTTCGGTCTAAAACGGCACCGATATATACCCCATCAGTAAAAGGAATCGACGCTGGACCATCCCATGGTTCCATTAGACACGAGTTGTATTCGTAAAATGCCTTTTTGTCGGCATTCATAGATTCATTTTTTTCCCAAGCCTCTGGCACAAGCATCATCATTACTTCAGGAAGAGTTCTTCCTGTCATCAGTAATAATTCAACGACCATATCTAAACTCGCAGAATCTGATTTGCCTGGAATGATGATTGGAATAATCGCCTTAATCTCTTCGTCAAACCAATCGCTTTTAAGAAGATCTTCTCTAGATCTCATTCGACCAACATTACCTCTAAGGGTATTGATCTCTCCGTTATGACAAATAAATCTAAACGGTTGAGCGAGATCCCAAGTAGGGAAAGTGTTTGTAGAAAAGCGTTGATGTACAAGCGCTAGTCTGGTAACACATTCGGGATCTTGGAGATCTAAATAGTAGGCACTGATATCTTCAGGAATGAGAAGACCTTTATAGATGACAACTTTGGTTGAGAAACTAGGGATATAAAAGATTTTCGATTCTGATAATCTCGAGTTCCATATCGTATGCTCGGCTTTTTTACGAGCGATGTATCGTTTAATTTCAAAAGTACGCTCATCCATTTCTTTCGGACGACCTACAAAGAGCTGTCGAACTAGTGGTTCAGACTGTTTAGCAATCTCACCTAGTACCGAAGTATCAACTGGAGTGGTTCTCCATCCCAAAACCTGAAGGCCTTGAGCTTCTAATTCTGAAACTAAAGTGTTTTCGCAGAATTCACGTTGATTTTCTTTCTGAGGTAAAAACACATTTGCCATCGCATATTCTCCTCGTTCAGGTAGTTCAAAAGAAACCTTCGATTTGTAGAAACTATGCGGAATGTCAATAAGAATCCCTGCACCGTCACCCGTTTTACCATCAGCATTAACCGCTCCACGGTGTTTCAGTCGGACAAGAATTTCTAGCGCCTTATGAATAATGTCATTGCTGCGCTCACCTTTTAAACTACAAATGAATCCTGCTCCACAATTGTCATGCTCAAATTCGGGTAAATAGAGCCCTTGTGCTTCTAGTGCCATACGATTGAAATTATTTACGAAAACTTCGAAATCTATAAATTATTTACGGTCTAACCTTAAATTCTCCGCATATTTCACAATGAATCAGAAAAATGTCTAGAAATTTGATAGTGTCATAAATTCAGAGAGGTCATTTTGGTATTTTCATATTCAGGATTGAAGTGTTAAACCTTTCAAGGCCGCCTCAATTTTTTCTATATTAGGGCCGCAACAATAACTAAGCAATTCACTTATACAATTATGGAAACAGCTATAATCGCACTTTTTTTTCTGGGGTATTTATTTATTACTCTAGAGCACAATGTTAAGGTAGATAAACTAATACCTGCCTTAGCGATGATGGCTCTTTTATGGGCTATTGCGGCACTCGGTCACCTACCGATGTATGAAGTGAGTGCAGAACTGGGAAAACAGGAAACTCATCTCGATGAGATTTTGTTACATCATTTGGGTAAAACTGCTGAGATTCTGGTGTTCTTATTAGGGGCAATGACAATCGTAGAAATTGTCGATTACTTTGATGGTTTCTCTACTATTAAGGGTTTTATAAGAACTCGATCGAAGGTTGCACTTTTATGGATATTCTCCATAC
>JAYPSS010000075.1:0-6970 GCA_038133115.1 Flavobacteriaceae bacterium
AATGGTTTGAACACTGTGCAAAACTGTTGAACGAAGGAGGAGTGTTTGTTACCTACGCTGCTAAAGGAAGTGTAAGAAGGGCGCTTGAAGCCGCCAATTTAAGGGTGGAGCGTTTGCCAGGCCCTCCGGGTAAAAGGGAGATGTTGAGAGCCACAAAAACGACACAATCATGAGTAAAACAGTCTTAGTTACTGGAGCCACCGGCTTAGTGGGAACCGCTTTACTGCGTTATCTAGAAACTTCTAATCAGTGGCAATGCCGATACCTGACTAGACGTAAAAATGCAAAGCCGCTTCATGGTGCAGATGCGTTTTACTGGGATCCAGATCAGTTTGAAGTTCAGGATGGGGCCTTAGAGGGCGTGGACGCTATTGTTAATCTTGCAGGAGCTACGGTGGCGAATCGTTGGAGTAAGGGTTACAAAGCTGAAATTTTATCGAGTCGTGTGAACGGATTAAAAACCTTGAATCGCGCACTTTCTAACTCAGAACATTCAGTGAAACAGTTGGTTTCTGCCTCTGCTATCGGTTTTTACAAAAGTGATTTTGAGAATAGTTATACCGAGGTAAGCACCCTATCAGATCCTGGATTTTTAAGTGAGGTGGTGCAGCGATGGGAAGCCGAGGCGGATCGCTTTAAATCATTAAATATTTCGGTGAGTAAATTACGGTTTGGCATTGTATTTTCGACTCGAGGTGGTGCGCTGCCTAAGCTTATGCAACCTACTTCAATAGGCCTAGGGGCTGCCTTGGGAGATGGAGAACAGTGGCAGTCTTGGATTCATATTGAAGATCTCGTTCGTGCAATCACACACTGTTTACATTCAGTGAATGAGGGAGTATATAACGTGGTTTCTCCCTATCCAGAAAGAGCAATCGTAATATCTGAACGATTAGCAAGGGTGATGAATCGTCCGTTTTGGTTAAAGCGATCTCCTGAATTTATAATTAAGCTGCTCTTAGGAGAGATGTCTGAAATGGTACTTCAGTCACAAAAAGTAATCCCTGAAAGATTACTAAACGAAGGCTTTGAATATGATTATCCCAATTTGACTGAGGCCTTGACCGATTTAATTCAGACAAGAAAGTGACATTTTGGCACAGAAGCCTACTCTGGCAATACTTTTGTCTTTCATTCAGAAATTAATTTTCACATCAAATGAGTAAGTCGAAAAACAGTGAAAAGAATCCCATCGATTCAACAGATCATCATGAAATTGAATCTAACGAAGTAGAGCAAACTTCTGCAGAGGAAACTGCAAAACAGCAAAACGCCGAGCCTACCATTGAGGAGCAATTAGCGCAAGAGAAGGATAAGTTTCTCAGATTGTTTGCCGAGTTTGAGAATTATAAAAAGCGTACGACGAAGGAACGTATCGATCTGTTTAAAACAGCTGGTCGTGAAGTAATCACGGCTTTATTACCTATTCTTGATGATTTCGATCGCGCCTTACCAGAGATCAAAAAATCTGCGGATGGAGATACGGTAAAAGGTATCGAACTCATTCAAAATAAGTTTAAAGAAGTTCTTAAGTCGAAGGGCCTCACTGAAATAAGCGTTGAGGCTGGAGCTGACTTTGATTCTGAGGTACATGATGCGATTACCCAAATTCCGGCTCCAGAGGAAAAACTAAAAGGAAAAATAATCGATACAGTTGAAAAGGGATATACTCTTGGAGATCAAATAATTAGACACCCTAAAGTAGTAGTGGGTCAGTAATCAATGAAAGAAGATTTTTACGAAATATTAGGGGTCTCAAAATCTGCCACGGAGGCAGAAATTAAGAAGGCCTACCGAAAAAAGGCGATACAATTTCACCCCGATAAAAATCCGGGAGATACCGCTGCAGAAGAAAACTTCAAAAAGGCTGCAGAGGCCTATGAGGTTTTGGGTGACCCTGAGAAGAGAAGACAATACGACCAATTCGGACACGCAGCATTTGAAAACGGAGGTGCCGGAGGTGGTATGAATATGGATGATATCTTCAGTCAATTTGGAGATATTTTTGGCAGTGCTTTTGGTGGCGGATTTGGTGGATTTGGCGGATTCGGCGGAGGTGGAGCACGTCGTGTTAAAGGGACGAATCTTCGAATTCAACTCAAATTGAATTTAGAGGAAATTGCAGAAGGGGTCGAGAAAAAGGTAAAAGTAAAGCGAAAGGTTCAAGCTGATGGCGTTACTTACAAGTCCTGTTCAACTTGTAATGGAACAGGTCAGGTTACGAAGATTCAGAACACTATACTCGGTCGAATGCAAACTGCAGCTCCTTGTGGTACTTGTCAAGGTTCGGGTCAATTGTTAGATCAAAAGCCAGCCGGGGCTGATGCTCAAGGTTTAATAGTGAAAGAAGAAACGGTTTCGATCCAAATTCCTGGCGGAGTTGAAGATGGGATGCAGTTAAAGGTATCTGGCAAGGGTAACGATGCTCCGGGTAACGGAATTGCAGGAGATTTAATTGTTTCGATTAAAGAGGAATCACACCCTACCTTAAAAAGAGAAGGTGAAAACCTTCATTTTGATCTTAGAATTAGCTTTTCTGATGCGGTCTTAGGTGCTTCTAAAGAGATCGACACAGTATCTGGAAAGGTGAGGATTAAAATCGACAAGGGCACTCAATCAGGAAAGGTTCTTCGTCTAAGAGGTAAAGGGATTAAGAGTTTGAACGGATATGGAAGAGGTGATCTACTTGTACATGTTTTAGTATGGACCCCACAGAAACTGACTTCTGAGCAAGAGGCACAATTTGAGAAGTGGGCTGCTGACAAGAACTTTACTCCAGATCCGCAAAAGGATGATAAATCGACTTTTGATCGCATTCGAGATATGTTTTCTTGATGAAAAAGACGAGGTTACGAAATAAGTACTATATTAGCCACTAGTATTGGGAAACCAATATTATTTTCTTTTTCATAGCAATTTTTCCCATCCTTAGAATTCGTTTTAAGGGTGGGTTTTGTTTTTTATGGCTTTTCAAAGTCTTACCTTTATTCGCAATGGCAAAAATACTAATCATCGAAGACGAAGAAAGCATCAGACGCGTGCTTTCTAAGATCTTGGTTCAATCAGATCCGAGTTACGAGATAATTGAGGCTAAGGATGGTTTAGAAGGGATTCAAATCATCGATCAAGATGATACGATTGATTTGGTATTCTGTGATATTAAAATGCCCAAAAAAGATGGAACCGAAGTCTTACAGGCAATTGGTGATCGTACCGATGAATTACCTGTGATTATGATATCGGGGCACGGGGATCTTGAAATTGCAGTAGAGTGCATGCGGTTGGGAGCATTCGACTATTTATCTAAGCCACCCGATTTGAATCGCTTATTGACCACAGTAAAAAATGGTCTCGAACGAAAAAAAATTAAGGCAGAAAACAAGCGTCTGAAAAAGCGGCTCGTTCGATCAGATCAAATGATTGGTGATAGTAAGGCGTTAAACGCTATTCGTTCGATGATCGATAAGGTGTCAGATACCTCTGCCCGAGTTTTAATTACTGGGCCTAATGGCTCTGGTAAAGAGTTGGTCGCAAAGGCGCTTCATCAAAACAGTTCCAGATCGAGTTCTTCTTTTGTTGAGGTGAATTGCGCGGCGATACCTTCGGAACTGATTGAAAGCGAGTTATTTGGCCATGTCAAAGGTGCATTTACCTCGGCACACAAGGATCGTGCTGGTAAATTTGAAATTGCTCATGGAGGTACGCTGTTTCTAGATGAGATAGGGGATATGTCTTTGTCTGCTCAAGCGAAAGTTCTGCGAGCGCTTCAAGAGTCTCAAATTGTTAGGGTCGGTGCCGAAAAGCCGATAAAGGTTGATGTTCGTGTAGTAGCGGCTACCAATAAAGACCTTCGCCACGAAATTGAGGAAGGTCGTTTTCGAGAAGATTTATACCATCGCCTAAGCGTTATTCTTATCGAGGTACCTTCATTAGATCGCCGCAAAGAGGATATTCCTCAGTTAATCGACTACTTTTCAGCTCAAATTGCAGAGCAGATGGGAGTCGTAAATAAACCTATTGATAAAGATGCGTTAAATGCCCTAGTTTCGAGGTCTTATCCTGGAAATATTCGTGAACTTCGCAACATTGTAGAACGATTAATGATTTTGTCTGAGGATAAAATCACTTTAGAACTAGTTAGATCATTCGCCTTATGAGATTTTATTTTGCTTTTATTCTTTTGGTTTCCTTCCAAATTTCAATGGCTCAGACATCTGAGGTAAATGAGAAGGAAGATGTAGCAACTATTAAGCAGATTTTTGATACGGCCCTTACTAGCGGTAAGGCGCACGATTGGTTGCGATTTTTGTCTTTGCAAATAGGCGGTAGATTGTCGGGGTCGGTTGAGGCTGAACAAGCGGTGGATTATACTAAAACAGAGTTAGAAGCTTTAGGTTTAGATCGTGTTTATCTACAACCGGTAATGGTGCCGAAATGGGTTCGTGGCGCTCCTGAATTTGCTTACATTGAGACGACTCCCGGAGTAACTACGACTGTTCCTATTACGGCCCTTGGTGGATCTGTAGCTACCTCAAGTATGGGTTTAAAGGCTGGAGTGGTTGAGGTAAAGTCACTCGATGAATTGGAGCAGTTGGGTCGTGCTAAAATTGAAGGTAAAATCGTTTTTTATAATCGTCCGATGGAGCCAACTCTGATTAATACATTTGCTGCCTATGGTGGATGTGTTGATCAGCGCTATTCTGGAGCCGAAGCTGCTGCGAAGTTTGGAGCGGTTGGTGTCATTGTTCGCTCAATGAACTTACGTCTAGATGACTTTCCTCATACAGGGGCAATGAGTTATGGAGACTTGCCTTTAGATCAGCGCATTCCAGCTGCAGCGATCAGTACGAAAGGAGCAGACTTATTGTCTGCAACGCTTTCGCTAAACAAACAAACTCAATTCTACTTTAAACAGAATAGTAGAAACTTCCCTGATGTGAAGTCGTATAATGTTATCGGTGAGATCAAAGGAAGCCTTTATCCTGATGAAATCATGGTAGTAGGTGGGCATTTAGATTCTTGGGATTTAGGAGATGGCTCTCATGATGACGGAGCGGGAGTAGTTCAATCGATGGATGTTTTATCGCTACTAAAGCAGATTGGCTATCGTCCGAAACGCACCATTCGTGTGGTTTTATTTATGAATGAAGAGAACGGATTAAGAGGAGGAAATGAATACGCTAGAGTAGCATTGGCTGAGGGCGAGAAGCATGTGTTTGCCCTAGAAAGTGATAGTGGAGGTTTTACGCCTAGAGGTTTTTCTTTTGACACCAATAAAGAGACTTTTGAGCAAATCAAATCCTGGTCAACTTACTTTTATCCTTATCTCTCTGACCGATTTGAATTAGGCGGTAGTGGCGCGGATATTGGCCCGCTTAAACCTCAAGGGTTAATTCTGGCAGGTTTAAAACCTGACTCTCAGCGCTACTTTGATCACCACCACTCAGATAACGATCGCTTTGAGCACGTTAACAAAAGAGAATTAGAATTAGGGGCTGCTGCAATGACAGCGCTTATCTATCTGATGGATAATTATTTGCCTCAAAAGAATTAATACAACTTACTTAAAATTACAATTATGCAGGAGGGTATTTACGCTCGATTTACTACATCAAAAGGACAAATTCTTGTTCAGCTTACTCATGATAAAACCCCAGGAACGGTAGGGAATTTTGTGGCATTAGCCGAAGGTAATCTTGAAAATTCAGCAAAACCACAGGGTACCCCTTATTACGATGGTTTAAAATTTCATAGAGTGATCGCTGATTTTATGATTCAAGGCGGATGTCCGTTAGGAACAGGTACGGGTGACCCAGGATATAAATTTGACGATGAGTTCGTTTCTGAGCTAAAGCATGATGTCCCAGGTGTACTCTCTATGGCGAATGCTGGCCCAGGAACCAATGGTAGCCAGTTTTTTATTACACACACTGCAACTCCTTGGCTAGATGGAAAACACACGGTTTTCGGTAAGGTAGTTGAAGGGCAAGATGTAGTTGACGCGATTGCTCAAGATGATGTTATTGAAACACTAGCTATTGAGCGAGTAGGAGATGCTGCGCAGAATTGGAATGCCGTAGAGGCTTTTCGTGTTTTTGAAAATGCTCGAGCGAAGCGTGAGGAAGAAGCCAAAAAAGCGGCCCAAGAAGCCCTTGATAAACTCGCTGCTGGTTTTGATCAAACCGATTCTGGACTTCGATACAAGATTATTCAAAAGGGTTCAGGTGCTCAAGCCGAAAAAGGAAAGAGTGTTTCAGTTCATTATGAAGGAAGCCTTGACAACGGTCAAGTATTTGACTCTTCTTACCGCCGCAAAGATCCGATTACTTTTACTTTAGGAATCGGACAAGTAATACAAGGATGGGATGAAGGTATCGCGCTCTTAAAAGAGGGAGATAAAGCACGTTTTGTAATTCCCTCTTACCTCGGCTATGGGGAGCGTGGTGCAGGAGGAGTAATTCCACCAAATGCTACCCTAGTTTTTGATGTAGAACTGGTAAAAGTCGGATAATGATCACCGAGCAGTACCCAATTGGACCCTTTCAATTGCCCGCGGTAATAAGTGAAGAGGATATCCTCGTGGCTACTGAACAGTTGGATCAATTTCCAAGTAAATTGAGCGACTTAGTCGCAAACTGGGATGATAAACAGTTGGATACTCCCTACCGTGAAGGATCCTGGACGGCAAGACAACTCATTCATCACATTGCCGATAGTCACGCTCACAGTTTTATTAGATATAAGTGGGCCTTATCAGAGCAAACCCCTCTTATCAAAGCCTATGACCAGAATGGTTGGGCTTCACTCAGTGATGCGAAGATGCCTATCGAGAGTTCATTGAATCTGATTCAAGCAATCCACAGCAAGCTTGTTTTTATTATCAGAAACCTTAGTACATCTGATTTAGAAAAGGCATTCATACATCCAGAAAATAATAAGGAGCGTAATCTCAAAGAGAATACGCTCCTAT